>NZ_JACGWD010000069.1:0-24283 GCF_014077565.1 Pseudoalteromonas sp. 5Ae-yellow | reverse complement strand
GCGAACATCATCACATTGAGATAATGCTTTTTCAACAGCTTGAACTTTAAATTCTTGTGTAAATCGACGTCTCATTTTATCTGCCTCTATTAAAAGTTAGAGGCGACAACTATCCTGACACAGGGGGTGAGTGTCAGAGTGTTGATGTTGGGAGGTTAGCAAGAGAAACGTTAAATAATACTAATAGAGGTTTTGGCGGCGGGCACAGTCATATGGCAGGCGGTATTATTTTACCTGAGTATATAAGCATGTTCACTGATAAAAATAACTATTTTAAACCATTCATTAAAAAAATTAGCGAATGGCGCGCTTAATTATAAGAGGAAACTATGGAAAAATTGTTTGAGTCAATGCTTTGGAATAGCCGAATTGTACTCGTTTTTGGCGTCATCTCATGTATGGTGACCGGTGTTGCTTTGATTAGCTTGGGTTTATATGAAGTTATTCACCTAGTTACGGCTTTATTTGACTATTTAATTACTCACTCAGGCAATGTGACCCGCGACAATATTATTCTCTTTGTAGTTGAAATTTTAGATACGTTTCTACTTTCAGCCGTTTTATTTATCTTCGCTTTTGGTTTATACGAGCTGTTTATTAGTCCAATAGAAAATTCACGGCAGCACACGTCAAAAGCTTATGAGATTAAAACAATAGATCAGTTAAAAGCTAAGCTTGGTAAAGTTGTTATCATGTTATTGGTGATTAAGGTATTTGCTTACCTTGTGGAAATTAAACCTCAATCTATGGCTGAACTACTATACTTAGCCATTATAGTTTTATTAGTAGCGATAAGTTTATGGCTTGGTCATGCCGATATTAAGCGATCTAATTAAGTTGTATTAAACGTTTACTATAAATGTTTTGTACTTTAAGGTGTAAATTTTATCTTATTATTTAAAACATAAAACAACCTTTTAAATTTTTGGTGTTAAATTTACGATCGTGTTCGACTTTTGAATAATCAAGTTAAATTACGTCTGTTTGAGGCTGAGAGTTCAACTGAAGAATGCAACGCTATCCTTATCATTAGTTAAAGGAGCGTTTGCATGAAACAGAGAAAGCGTATTTATAATAATGCAGAACAAAGAAGGTTAATTTGGGATCGACATTAGCATGGTGATAGTGCGGATGATATAGGAAGATTATTTGGACGATACGATTCATCTATATTAGGTATTATCCATAAAACAGGCGGCGTATGGCCGCTTGCGCTGAAACGCTCACAAGCAACACGAACTCTTGCACAACGAGAAAGCATTTCACGAGGGTCGGCAGCAAGTAAGTCACTTCGAGAAATAGCGAGATATCTGCGGTGTTATAAAACAATTGAACTGCATAAGATTTCTGGAGTAAGGATGTAATGCCAATAAAAAGGATATAAAATTAAAAGAGTTGTGTAATTTATTGGCTATGGTTCGGAGCTCAAGCTTTAAGCACATAAGAAAATACATTAGGCAAAGTCCGTTTATGGGACTCTCCAACCACTCGACAACATAAAATGTTGATAATAATTGGAAGGTATTTTACTGTGTCGGATGGCGCTTCGCTTATCCGACCTACGCTAGCACAAAGCGGACTATCCCTAAGTCCACTCATTTAACTCCCAGCTATAAAACCATTACTCAATACTAATACCTTGTTTTAAAAAGTAATCTTCAATTTCATCAGTATGGGGCTTAAATGCTTTCCAACGGCCAATTGCTTTATTATTAAGTGGTTGGCGTACTTGCACCTTGCTTGCGGTAGAAACCGGTGCGGTGTTTAAGTGAAAATCTATACACTGCTCTTGCCACTCTAAGTTACAAAAGCTGACTAACTCTTTTATTTTCTGCTCGGGCTGTGCAACTAATTCTTCGTATTTTACTAATTTTATATTGCTGTGTTGCATGCTGAAGTGCTGCATTAGTTTGTAAAAACGGCTATAAAATTTTACAGTGTCGAGTAGGTCGAGCGAGTACGCGTAGTAGGGGTTATTAATGGTAAATAATTGGCGATAGTTACCAATGGAGGTATCCATTGGGTCGCGCAGCATACAAATAATTTTAGCGTTTGGCAGTGCTTTGGTTATTAAGTCGATATAAAAAAAGTTAAACGGGAGTTTATCAATAAAGTGTTTATGGCTGCCTGTTATTACGCGTGTTGCGTTTAAATAGGTTGACCCAAGCTGATTAAAATCAAGCTCGTAGGCTTTACTGAGCGTTTGAGTGTCGAGCACGTGAGGTGTTTGTGTTTGGCTTAGCTTTTTAACGCTTAGGCCAAAGTCTTGTAATTCACCGGCTGATTGCACGTCGCTGTGGCTCGATAAAATACGCTCAACTAATGTGGTGCCAGAGCGGGGCATGCCTAATACAAAGTAAGCGCGCATTTAAGCAGTGCGCTTAGCTATAATCGAAGTCTAGCTGCGCATTCCACGGCATTAGGTCGGTAAAATCATCATCACCCTCATCTCGATTCGGCAACGTTTTAAATAAATGCACAAAGTAGTAATAAGGATTGATGTCATTGGCACGACACGTCATCACAATACTATAGAGTGTGGCGCTTGCTTGGGCACCATTAATTGACTTTGAGAATAGCCAGTTTTTCCTACCCGTGGTAAACGGCCGAATATCTCGCTCAGTAATATTATTATCAATCCCTAGTTCGCCATCTTCACTATATCGCATTAATTTCGGCCATTGATTAAGCGTGTATTTTATCGCTTTGCCAATATAACTCCCCGCCGTTACTTTACCTTCGGCTTCATCAAGCCACGCTTTAAAGTGCATTAATATGGGTAAGGCTTTTTCTTGTCGTAACTGATACCGCGCTTGAGGGGATAACTGTTTGTTTTTAGCCTGGGTTTCCAGTTTATATAATTGGCTGATAAAGCTGATGGCTTTATGCGCTCGACCTTTGTTTTTCGACTCTGCTTTTAAGGCATCGTTATATTTGCGTCTAGCGTGTGCCCAACAACCAACAGGGGTAATGCCTTCAATACCGTCATAAACACGGTAACCGTCGCACTGTAAATAGCCTTGATAACCGGCAAGAAATTCTTTTGCGCAAGCGCGACTTCGACCTGCTTGGTAATCGTAAATCACGACAGGCTAATGGCTAACCTCATTGCTGCGATAAACCCACATGTAGGAATTGCTGCTAGGATTGTCACCTTCATCTAAGACTTGTGTACGGGTTTCATCGGCACATAAACTGTGCTCATTAAGCAAGTGACGTTGCATGGCTGCCACTAAGGGGCTGATTAGCAGGCCCGCTTTAATACACCAATTAGCTAATGTTCCGCGCGATAGTTCAAGGCCGCCACGGCCCAGTATGTCAACGAAACGATAAAGCGGTAAGGCATCGCAGTATTTGCCCGTAACAACCGCCGATAACGCTTCTGGACTCGCAATGCTGCCAGGAATAGGCTGCTTGGGTTTAGGCGCGGTGATTATTTTACTGGCCAATTGTTCATGCTCGCAATGTCTGCAAGCATATTTAAATTGTTTGTGCTTAATGACACTGACTTTCGCCGGAATAATCTTCACTTGCTCGCTGTCTTCACTACCACATTGATGTAGTTGTTCACCGCAACACTGACACGTTAACTCGGTTAAGGTGTGCTCAACCTCTTCTCGTTCAAAGTGCTCAGCCAGTATTTGTTTACCTTTCTTATGGTGTTTAGGCGGCTCAGTCGTTTTATGCTGCTCCGCTTCATTGAAGGTGCCCCGTGGGGCTTTTTCACTTTTTTTACCGTATTTTTGGGATTTACTTAACTTAAGCTCAGCAAGCAAGTGGTCAATCCGCGATTGCATTTCAACCTTATCTTCTTGCAGTGAAATTTTATCTTTTTCTAAGCCATCAAGCTTAGCCTGCATAAGTGCAAGCTGATTTTGTAGTTCGGTGATGAGAATAGTGTCTGGCATTTTAATAGCATGACACATGGGAAAGATCGTTCAAGTAAAAAAAACGATCTGGTTAATTTACATCACTGATAACCCTGATAAAGTTGAGTGGCGGGTTTTATTATTTACCGGTAAGCCAGATAATAACCATTGTAACTGCCGTTGTTCAATCCCCATGGCTACGTGTGCTTGAGCATGATTTGGCCATTGAAATCGTCCTTGCTCTAAGCGACGATAATAAAGCCAAAAACCATTGGTATCCCAAAACAAAATTTTTAATTTATCGCGTTGTTTATTACAAAAAACGAACCACGCTTGGCTTAAAGGATCGAGAGATAGGGTATCGCTGACAATAATACTTAACCCATTGATTGATTTTCGCATGTCGGTGAATCCCGTGACCAAGTAAACTTGGTGGGTGCAAGGTGTCACAGTACGCTCAATAATTTGGCGAGTGCTTGGTGCGCTAATGTCGACTCGAAGTCTATTTGATAGCCGTTTGGTGTGGTGAGTTTAATGATTGAAGGGTGTGTAAAGGCTTGCTCATGAATAACAAACGGGATCACCTGTTGCTTTTTAACCCTTATCGTTTCGTCAGAAAGGCGTTTACGCCAAACATAGAAAGTCGATGCGTTAATGTTGTTATCACGACAAAATTGAATGGTGGCTAAACCACTCGATTTTTGCTGCTCAAAAATGCCTTGCCAGTGTTTTATTTTTTGCTGTTTATTCATAATTACCTCAGGTTAATATGCTGAGTAAATTATGCATAGGTGCCATTAATATTGGTATGTGGGTTTAATTGCGCGCTTACAATACAAAAATAGGTTCGGCCGTTGGGTTACCTTGTGTTAGCGCTTGTGTGTGTTGTTCACTTAAGAGTTTAATATGTTCAAACAACTCAGTTGAGCTTTTATGATCAAATGGCTGCACAGTACGTTTTGCTACTTTACCTTGCTCTAACGCGTTAAAAGCCTCTGAAAATTCACCAAGGTCTTGATACTCTTTTGCTAAAGCATGGCCTATATGCAGTTTTGCATCGGGGTGTGTTACTTGCTCAAATACATTTTTTAAGCGCTCAATATGGTTATTTTGCTTACTTACTTTAGTTAAATCACTTAATGCAAAATGACTTTGGTGGTGCAGCGGGTTAAGCGCTATGGCATTTTCAAAAGCGTGTTGGGCTTTATCAAATAGTCCTAAAAATTTAGCGCTTACGCCGTAGTTATAATAAAACGGTGGTTGAGCTTTGTTAGCTGCTGTAGCCAGTTTAATAGCGCACTCAAAGTAGTTAAGTGCGTGTTCGTGAATGCCTGCTTGAGTAAGTGCAACGCCGAGTGTGTCGGCATCAAGTGCTTTAGTTATTTGCTTTAATGGCACCGATAGTGCGGTATTTTTTGCTTTTTGTAATTCGCCAGTAAGTGCGTAACATTTAGCAAGTTGCGCGGTGTATTCAATACTTTGGCCAAGGGTAAGGGCTTTTTCGATGAGCTTTATTGCTTTGTGTATTTGCCCAACAGTTAAATTAACCATTGCCAGCAAAAAATACCCATCAGCAAAGTCTGGTTTGAGTGTCACTAACTCCACTAGGGCTTTGTGTGCTTGCTCTATTTTACCTTGGTTTAGGGAGTGTATTGCGCTTTGATGAAGTTGCTTTAAATTTGGCTGCATGGTTTTTGGTAATTATTTTGTAAAAGAAAATAAAAAGGCTCAAATAAATTTGAGCCTTAAAACAGTGTTTAAAAAGTGAGACTGTTTAAAAGTCGCTTAAATTATATTTCAAATTTGTAGTTAAATTTAACACCTACCGTTAGCGGGCGATTAATGTAATGGCCGTAGTTACGTTGTATATCGGCGCCATTAGCTGATGTTATATCGGCATCTGAACGACGAACTGACGTAACTGCGTATTTGTTGAATAGGTTATCAACATATAGGGTAGTTGACCATGCATCAGCTGTTAATTTAGCTGATATATTACTTAAGCTGTAACCTGGTAGTGTTTCGCCGTTATCACGAAGCCCAACTCTTGAAAGCACGTCGCTTTGCGCGGTTAAACCGTAGTTAATATCGAGTGTTTTGTCGTAAAATACGTCTGTTTGATAGTTTACACCCATCGAAAATTGGTTTTCAGGTGAACCAGGTAAACGGTCGCCGTCTTCTGCGCCACCGGTGCCATCGGCGTTAAACAAAAATGGTGCGTCTGATGTTAGCTCTGCTTTTGTGTAGGCATAAGTTGCATAAACTGAAAACGAGTCAGATAAAATCGCACGGGTTGAAATTTCAATCCCTTTTGCATTTGCGCTGCCTGCGTTTGAAAGGTACGTTAATTGACCTATATCTGTAGCGCCCGTAATTTGTGCATCATCCCAATCGATGTTAAATAACGCGGCGTTAAAGTGTAGTTGGCTTCTAAACCATGTACTTTTAAAGCCTAACTCGTAGTTTGTTGTGGTGTCGGCTTCAAATAATAATTCGTCAGGTTGACCACAACCTGTTTGTTGATCCTCAGAAATAGGTTCCTCACATGACACTAAACCGTTTGAACCGCCAATTCTAAAGCCTTCACTTACTGTTACATAGCCCATTACTGAATCAGTAAACTGGTATTTTGCATTAAATTTAAATAAGTTACCGTTATCGCCAGCGTCATCTTTTTCATATGCAACTGTGATGTCGTCAGGACCCGCACCACCGTACAATGTATTGGCTAGTGGGAAGTCAAAAGCTGCTTGCGACTCTACATCGTATTCGTAAAAACGGGCACCAATGGTAATATCTAATTTGTCGGTTACTTGGTAGCCAACTTCACCAAATAGTGCAGACTCAGTGACTTTACTTTTTGTAAGCTCTAAGTATTCTAATGAGTCTGGTCTTAGCTGCTCGCCACCAAAGTTATCGATAGCGAATTGGTCAAACCCAGGCGTAAACTCTCTGCTTGATGCTTCGGTTTCTGTTTTGTTGTAAAAGCCACCCACAATCCAGTTAAAGTCGCTGTCGCTTTGCGACACTAAACGAATTTCTTGAGTGAAGGTATCTTCTTCATCTATTTCACGGGTAAACGTTGAAAATGAAGGAAACTCTTCATAACCGTAATCAAGGCGAATTAGTAAATCTGTTTGGTCGCGTTGGCCGTCGGCATCAAAGCTCGAAATACCAGTTGCCGATACTAGCTCAGCAAAACCTAAATCGGCTTTTAGTTCAAGGCTTAATAATTGGTCTTTTTTCTCGCGAGGCTCTTCAAAGCGATAAGCTGATTAGTATTTACCTATTACGTCGCTTAAACCGTTGTTTGCATTAAGGCTGTTGTAATGAACAATCGAGCGGCCTTCGCTGTCTTGGTTTTGGTAAAAGTAGTTAAGCGTACCTTCAAACGATTCATTTGGTTTAAAGCGTACGGAAATACGACCTGTTGTGGTGGTTTCGCCGTTGGCGTCTTTTACATTTTTAAGGTTGTTATTAACTGCTGAGCTATCGCTCCAATCTGGATCTGGCAACGATACGCCAGGTTCACGTACTACATAGCCGTAATCGATAAAACCCGGATCTTCATATACATTTAAGCTGGCGCGTACCGCTAATTTATCTTCGATAATAGGAAGGTTAAATATAAAACCGCCTTCGCCACCTAGAGAGTCACTTTCTTTTGTTTGAAACAGGTCGCCGTAAACTTCAAGCGATGTAAAATCAAGCTCAGGCTGTTTAAGCATGTAGCGAATTGCACCGCCTAATGTGCCTGCACCATAAAGGGTGCCTTGTGGCCCAATTAATACTTCAACACGCTCAATATCTACAAGGCGCATATCTACCGAAACCGGAATTTCGTTAATGTAAGTAGATACCGTGCCGCCATCTGATGATGGACCAGATGAATTGGTATTTAAACCACGAACAATAATAGGCGAGCCTGATCGACCACCTTGATCGGTAATTGTTAAACCAGGTACCCAGCGCGCTACATCGGCAAGCTCATTGATATTTTGATCTTTCATAATATCTGCATCAAGGGCTGTAATATTTAGCGGTGCATTTTGCACAGAGCCGCTGCGCCTTGTTGCTGTAACTTCGATTACTTCGAGTGATTTGTTTTTAGCTGCAACTTCTTCTTGAGCAAGTGCGGCATTAGGCAATAAAAATACGCTAGAAACAGCGCTCGAAATAGCCAAGGTTAACAAGCTTGGTTTAAACATAAAAAGTGATCCCCGGTTCAAATGTTTTACATTAGTAAATTAAGTTAAGCAGTTTATCAGGGAGTGAAGTAGCTTGGAATATTTAAATTGAATTTTAATTCACTTTTATAGAATAAATATATTTTGTTTGTGGGGGGGTTATTTAGTTAATAGGCAATATAAGCAATAGCTTAGTCCTATTAGGTACAGCTAGGTTAAAAATCGCACTCTTGTTTAAAGGTAAATAGTCATTCATTTTTTAAAAATGGCTTTATGATGTGCTCGTTAAACAAATTATTACATTAAAATTGATAGTTTATAATGTTATTAATTATGCTTTTATCAGCACTATTAAAGTATATTTTTATCCCCATTAAGAGTGTTAAGTCGGAATTATAAGTAACTGTGTAAGTTATTGAGTGAGCGTGTTTGATTGCCGCTTCGTATTCTTTTTTTTGTTTTGTCAGCACTTTTTTGTGCGTGTTTTTTAAGGATTAACAATGAGCCAACTATTTTCGCCTTTATCACTTGGGCAAGTAACGTTAGATAACCGTATTATTATTGCACCCATGTGCCAGTATTCAGCAAACAATGGCGCTGCTAGCGATTGGCATACTATTCATTTGGGCCAATTGAGTTTAAGTGGTGCAGGATTACTTATTTTAGAAGCAACAGCAGTAAACCCAGAAGGGCGTATTAGCTATGGCGATTTAGGGCTTTGGAATAACGAAACCCAGCAAGCCCTAGACAAAAGCCTAAAAGCAGTAAGGCAATACAGCCCTATGCCTATTGGTATTCAGTTAGCGCATGCTGGGCGCAAAGCATCAACTGAAAAACCATGGGACGGTGGCGATGCCATTGCACCTGATGATGTTAATGGCTGGCAAACGCTCGCCCCTTCGGCAATTGCGTATGACGCTAACAGCCCAGTACCAAAAGCAATGAGCCAATCCGATATTGACTCACTAATTAAAGACTTTGTCAGTGCAGCTAAACGCGCTGATGAACTCGGCCTTGATTTAATCGAGCTACATGGTGCGCACGGTTACCTGTTACACCAGTTTTTGTCGCCACTTTCAAACAAGCGCGATGACAACTACGGTGGTAGCCTAGAAAACAGAATGCGCTTATTGCTTGAGGTATTTAAAGCAGTACGCGCGGTATTACCAAGTGAAAAAGCAGTGGGTGTGCGTATCTCGGCAACCGATTGGGTTGAAGGCGGCTGGGATTTAGAGCAATCGATAGTGCTTAGTAAAGCGCTTGATGAACTCGGCTGTGATTTTATTCATGTAAGTACGGCGGGTTTAAGCCCTGAGCAACAAATACCAGTAAAACCTAATTTTCAGGTGCCATTTGCAACAGCGATAAAAAACGTTGTTAAAATGCCTGTAATAGCCGTTGGTTTAATCACTGAGGCGCAACAAGCCGAAGATATTATTAGTGAGCAGCAAGCCGATGGCGTAGCACTTGCGCGTGGTATTTTATATAACCCGCATTGGCCGTGGCATGTTGCTGCAGAGCTTGGTGCTACAGTGACTGCACCTAAACAGTATTTACGCTCAAGCCCACATGGGCAGCCATCCCCAATTAAGTAAAGTTTAGTTTTTTGTAAAAACCCAATCAGCGTTTGCTGGTTGGGTTTTATTATTTTTGTAAAGTAGGATACACATGACCCAAACAGGCGTTTCACCACAACCACTTAGCAATACACTCGTCACTATTATTGCTTTGTGCTGCGGCCTTATTGTTGCCAATATTTACTACGCTCAACCTATCATTGAGTTACTAGCACCAGAGGTGGGGTTAAGCTCGCATAGTGCCAGCCTTATCGTATCGCTTACACAAATAGGTTATGCCTTAGGTTTGTTTTTTTTAGTGCCTTTAGCTGACTTAATAGAAAACAAACGCTTAATGCTTATAACGCTCGCTGTGTCGTTTTTAAGTTTAGTGGGTACGGCATTGGCTGATTCACCTAATGTAATGCTTATTTTATGTTTGATGATAGGTATAAGCTCGGTGTCTGTTCAGGTTCTTATTCCGCTTGCTGCGCATTTATCGTCGGATGAAAAACGCGGACAGGTGCTTGGTAATATTATGGCAGGTTTGCTGTTAGGTATTTTGCTTGCAAGGCCAATATCGAGCTTAATAGCCGATCACTTTGGTTGGCGTGCTGTATTTTACTTTGCAGCAGGGTGTATGGTGTTTATTGCAGGCGTAATTTATTTTGCTATTCCAAGCAGGCAACCTACCCATAAAACAACGTATTTTAAGTTATTAAAATCGCTTAAACAGTTAATGATTAGCCAACCAGTGCTGCGCCAACGTTCACTTTTTCAAGCATTAATGTTTGCATCGTTCAGTTTATTTTGGACGAGCGTACCGGTTGTGCTTGCCCGTGAGTATGGTTTATCGCAATCAGAAATAGCATTGTTTGCATTAGTGGGTGCGGCAGGTGCTGTAGCTGCCCCCATTGTTGGTCGCTTGGCAGATAAAGGCTATACACATCAGGTATCGTTACTGGCCAAAGTAATTGCAGCAGTGTGCTTTTTACCAAGCTTATTTGAGCTACCTTACGGCATTATAGTATTGGCATTAACCGGTGTGTTTATTGATTTTGCTGTGCAGGCCAATATGGTATTGGGTCAACGTGCAGTGTATGCACTAGAGCCGCAAAGCCGTGCGCGTTTAAACGCTATTTACATGACGAGTATATTTGTAGGTGGCGCAGTAGGCTCGCTTATTGCCAGCCCATTATATGAAGCGTGCGGGTGGACAGGTATTGCTCTGGTCGCGACGGGCATGCCGCTTATTTCGTTGATTGGCTATTTGGTTACAACTAAAAAGCAAAGTAAGGCTGTGAGTTAAAAAATTACTGGATACAACACAATAAAGTCACCATGTTGCGTGGTGACTTTATTTAGATTATTTAGGTTATTTGGTAGTTAACTAAGTAGTCTGTTTTTTTGCGTTTGAAAACGAGCTACCAACAGAGGCAATAATTACCAGTAATATTGCCAGCCACTGCCAAATAGACAATAGTTCGCCTAATATGAGTAATCCGGCTAATGCTGCAATTGCGGGCTCTAAACTCATCATAATACTAAAGCCTTGCGACGACATATTACGCAAAGTGATCATTTCTAGGGTATACGGCAGGGCGCTTGAGAGTACTGCAATAGCAATACCTAATGGAATAATATCCCAACTGAATGAAGAGGCTTGCAAAATTCCGCCATAGGGCACAAGTACAATGGCCGAAATAGTCATACCCATAGCCACAGTTGCACCACCAGAGCCTTGATTACCGGTTTTTTTACCAAAAAGAATATAACCTGCCCAACATGCACCAGCGGCAAGCGCCAATATAACGCCAACCGGATCTAGGCTTTCTTGGCCTTTCATATCAGGCAGTAGTAATAAAATACCCGCAATAGCACAGCCTACCCAAAATAGATCACGCTTACGGCGCGATGAAAATAATGCAACAGCAAGCGGGCCTGTAAATTCAAGCGCTACACCTATGCCTAGTGGAATGCGTTCAATGGCGTAATAAAACAAAATGTTCATGCCGCCTAAACTTAAACCATACACAATTATAGGAATACGATTACCAGAAGTAGGTAAGTGTTTCCAAGGTTTAAACACTAAGCAAAGTATAAAGGCAGAAAACCCAAGCCTAAGGGCAGTTGTACCTTCAGGACCAACAATAGGAAAAAGCTGTTTTGCAAATGACGCGCCTGTTTGTATGGTCATCATAGCAAGCAGAACACACACGATAGCCAGTAAATAACTTTTTGAAGATGCTTGCATTTTTATCCTTGAGTTGAGTAACTCTATCAATTAGTTATGTTATGCAGGGAGTATAAAAGCTAAACCCGCCGATATTAATGGCGGCATAGTATCTTTTTTTAAATTTATAGGTAAGTGTTTGCGACCAAAAATAACGCAATAAAAAGTATATTAAATAGGGAAGGTAAATAAAGTAAGAGGTAAAGTTAGCAAACAGGCGTTTGCTAACTTTAATCAGTTGGTTAAAAGGCCTTAGTGGGCACTTTTATTAACTAAGCCATCAAGCGAGTAGAGGCCTCGTTTTTCATCATTTTTGCGTTTAATTTCTTCAAGTGCACGCGATTCTACAGCGTCAAATAAAGCATTAATTAAGCGGTTAAAATGTTTGTGCATTGCACTGCGCGCTGCATTTGCATCATGCGACTTTAGGGCTGTATAAATAGCGGTGTGTTCGTCCATAACGCATTCGTTATTGTTTTTACACACACTGCCATAGTCAGCAACAATTTGTGGGTTTGTTAAACGTAAATCCCACAAGTTAGACACTGCAAATTCAAGTGCTTTATTACGCGTTGCTCTAGCTATAATTTCGTGAAACTCACGGTCGGCTTGCTCAACATACAGGCCTTTTTCCATAGCAATTAATGTTTTATTTAGTTGCTCTAGTTCTTCTTCTGTAATGCTTTGAGCAGCTAAAGCGGCAATTTCGCCTTCAATTAATGCGCGAGCTTGAGTGAGTTCAAATGCACTGATTTCTTTTGATTTTATAGATGCATTTTTTTGTTCTACTACGTAAACACCAGAGCCAGTTTTAACTTCAACTCGGCCACGTACTTCTAATGCGATAATAGCTTCTCTAATGGTAGGGCGACTTACATCAAACATTTCTGCAAGTTCACGTTCAGGTGGTAAACGACTCCCAGCAGAAAATTCGCCTTGATTTATTAAAGACTCAATTTTATCAACTATGCGCCAAAATAAGCGACGATTACCCATACTTTACCTTCATTACCTTAAGGAATAATGGCCTCTGGGGCCTATAAGTCAAAACCAACTGTTAATATCAGAGGTTACCTTAAAATTCACTATTATGTCAAAATTCTAACGCGATGTTAGGGTTAAAAACCACTATACACCAACGGTTGCATTCTTGTATCACCAATTTAGTTTAAAATAATGTAATTGGCCAGCTTGATTGGTAATGTTTTTATGTGTTAGGTTAGATTTAAGGTTATTGAGTAATAAATATTGGTAATAAACCGAGTTGGGTTGCCAGTGTTAAGTTTGTTGTAGAAGTATTTGATTGCCCATGGATGGGGATCGCTATTTTTAAATGTGTTTGTAAAGTGTGTAGTTGTACGATAGCTATTTAAGCTTTCTTCTGGGCGTTAACTGTCGTTGGTTAACGCCCATATTTTATTTAATTAGTCGTTAGGGTAGACAACCCCAAGCTGTTTGCGCGCTTCATCAAGAACGCTCATTACGTTACTGGCTAAAATGTGCGTATTAACAGGTGACTCAAGGATATTTTGCTTCACTAATGACATGAAATGCTCAACTTCGTATTTCATAAAGTGCTCATCAAACGGCTGGGATATAATCTCTACATCACCATTATTAGCAATAAATTCCACTTTTTTAAGTTGCGATACGGCTTCTATACGTATGCGCCCAAGCTCGCCTTGTATTTCGGTTATGTTGTCGCCTTGCGATATTTTGGAGTAACTAATAACGGCTTGTTTATCTGCATAGTTTAGTAATACATCGCCCGCACCATCTACACCAGTATCGAGCAATACGCCACTGGCACTCACGCTTTTTGGTGCCCCCCAAAGTGCAATTAATAAATACAGCGGGTAAATCCCTAAATCAACTAAAGCACCATTTGCAAACTCGGGTAAAAATGTGTTTGGGCGTTCTCCATTTTTATACTTATCGTAACGCGATGAGTATTGACTGTACTGGCCAATATATTTACGTGGTGTGCCAATTTTTACCATTGCCTGTTGTAGCTGTTCATAGTTAGGCAAGTGAGTGGTCATCATGGCTTCCATGTAAAGGCGCTGATGCTTTTTTGCTGTAGCTATAATGCTTGCAAGCTCTTTAGAATTGGCAGCTGATGGTTTTTCGCCAAGGACATGTTTACCCGCTTCTAGACACATAACGGCATATTGTTTGTGTAAGCTATTAGGGGCGGCTATGTAGACAGCATCGACATTTTGATCTTGGCAAACTTGCTCGATTGAGGTGAAAATTTTTGCTTGTGCATTTTGTGGGTGTTTGGCTAAAAATGCTTCGCCGCTAGATACTGCGCGCGAGCACACCCCATATGAATTAAAATCGTTTAACGTATTTGCAGCGGCTAACAATGTGTCGCTAATAAAATTGGTGCCAACAATAACAAAGTTCATGCTCACTCCTTAGAAAATATAAGAGCGATAATTGTATCATTTTAAATTTTGGCGTGTTTGTTTTAAAGGTTAAGTTTTTAATGTGTTTAGGCTTTAATTAACGTCGTTTTTTAGCTGAGGGTTTATGCAATATAAATAGCGATTAATGAGCTGGTTTTATGTATTGTGGTGTAAATAAAAAGTAAACGGCAAGTTGTATGAGCACAGAGTATGATTACATCATAATTGGTGCAGGCAGTGGCGGCTGTGTTATGGCATCGCGTTTGTCTGAGGATAAAAATGTAAATGTTTGTTTAATTGAAGCTGGCGGCAGCGATAAAAGTGCATTTGTGCAAATGCCAGCTGGCATAGCAGCGAGTGTGCCTTATGGCATAAATAGCTGGCATTACAATACGGTGCCACAAAAAGCGCTTAATAACCGCTGTGGTTTTGTGCCGCGCGGCAAAGTATTGGGTGGGTCAAGCTCTACCAATGCAATGGTTTATATTCGCGGTAACAAATACGATTACAATAATTGGGCACAGCTTGGTAATGAAGGCTGGGATTTTGAGAGTTTACTCCCGTACTTTATTAAAGCTGAGAACAATAAAGCGTTTATAAATAATGAGCTGCACGGAACAAAAGGCCCGCTACATGTACAAGAGCTAAGTAATCCAAGCAATGTAAACCAATATTTTCTAAATGCCTGTGCTGAGCAGAGCGTTAATTTAAGCGACGATATAAATGGCAAAGAGCAAAGCGGCGCGCGTTTATCGCAGGTAACTCAGCACAATGGCGAGCGTTGTAGTGCAGCAAAAGCATATTTAACACCGCATTTAAACCGCCCGAATTTAACGGTATTAACCCATAGCCACGTTAATAAAATAAATATAGCTAATAAGATAACGCAAGGCGTGCAAATAGGGCGTAATAAGGAGGTTATTAATTTACGTGCTAAACAAGAGGTAATACTTAGTGCTGGCGCTATTAATTCGCCGCAAATATTAATGCTTTCGGGTATTGGCCCAAAAGAGCAGTTAAGTGCACATAACATTAAGGTTCAGCACGTACTTGAAGGTGTTGGCGCTAATTTACAAGATCACTTAACGGTAGTGCCACTTTATAAATCAAAAACAAGTAAAGGCACATTTGGTATAAGCCCGCTTGGCATTGCCAGCATTTTAAAAGGATGCGTTAACTGGTTTAGTAAACGAGAAGGGCGATTAACCAGTAATTTTGCAGAGTCGCACGCGTTTATTAAATTATTTGAAGGCTCGCCAGCGCCCGATGTGCAGCTAGAATTTGTAATTGGGCTGGTGGACGATCATAGTCGTAAATTACACACTGGGCATGGTTACAGTATACACAGCAGTATTATGCGCCCCAAAAGCCGAGGTACTATTACATTAGCCGATAACAACCCGCGTAGTGCACCGCTTATAGACCCTAATTATTTAAGCCACCCAGATGATTTAACTGTAATGCTTGCAGGCCTTAAAAAAACACTCGCTATTATGCAAAGCAACGCTTTTGATAACATACGCGGTAAAATGCTCTACCCGCTTGATATAAATAATGATGAGCAGCTAATTGAGTTTATACGCCAAACTGCAGATACCGAGTATCACCCAGTAGGGACATGTAAAATGGGGCAAGACTCAATGGCAGTGGTAGATACTAATTTACGAGTACACGGGGTGAGTAACTTACGCGTAGTTGATGCGTCGATTATGCCTACTATTATTACCGGCAACACAAATGCGCCGGTAATTGCGATTGCTGAAAAAGCGGCTGATTTAATTAAACACGAAAACGTATAATTGAATTAACAATAGCAGGGCTATTAATTAGCGATAAAACTCATTTAGCCATTGTTGCCAATCGCTTTCAAGATGTAGCATTTGCTGATGCTTTTTAGCGTTTAGATGCTTGGCTTCGTCCTCGCTTGCCACATAAGGCCCAACGCGGCATAGGGGGCAATGGTTAGATGTTAAGTATGCAGGCTTTGTAAGGCGTGAGCTTAATTCGCTAGTATGTTTATCGAGACTTTTTGGGCTGAAAACGTAAGTTATGCCGCTTGTGTCTTTAACGTGTTTATCGCGGTCAACATTACGAATTTTATAACCTTCAAAATGGCTAATATCAAATGGGATTTGGCCTAAATAATCTGCGGTTAAACCGTTATTTAAACTCCCTTCTATATTCCACTCACGATAAGGTTTTACATCCTTTGAGGTGATGTAACAAAGCATTGGCCCATTTTTATCAAGCGCGTATTCGTTAGCGTATTTAATAAATTGGTGCAGTAAAGCGCGGTTTAATACGTTCATACTGGTTTGGCGCGTGTTGTTTTCAAATGCTTCACGGCCAACAAATGCAGGTATAAGCGGAAACTGAAAAATAACCACATCAAAGCTGTGCTGGTTTTCACTTAGAGCTTGCCAACATGCAGGGTTTGTTACATCAAAACTATTAAGTACCTCAACGTTATGCGCTTTTAAGTTGCTAAGTGCATTGTGCTGGTACTTTTGCTCAATAGTAGTTTGGTCATCGTAAGTGGATGCAACCAAAACTTTTGGCGATAGATGGGTGTAAATAGCGTTCGAAAACGATAAATCGCCATCGCCTACGGTGAGTATTCGCCATTGAGGATTTAAATACATATTTTATTTAGTGTTTATGTGTGTAGCAGTATTATTTATATTGCTATTTGTTTGTGAGTCTTTTGCTAGTAAACGATGAAACGCAAGTCTGGTTTTTAATCCTTCGATTGCGATTTGTTTAATAATAAGATTAAAGGTAATTAAAATAGCAAAGGCAATATGAATAGGGCCGTGAGTGAACCCTGCATCTGTATCGTACAGTGTTAAACCGAATAGCAAAAATAAGACGACTAATAATATTTCGAGTAATTGACTTGAATAAAAGCTTAAACGACCTTCGCTTTTATGATCTTTTTTAATGCGAATAGCACAAAAAAATGGGATCACTTTGATTTTAAATGCAGCGTTTTTTTCTACGTAGTTTTCGCCAAGTTCGTCGAGTTGTTGGCGTAGTTGGTCAATCATGGTGTGTCCTCAAATAGCAGTGCGCGGATATTACCTTATTACCACGCAATATTTAAGTTTACAGCTGCTATTTAGGGTAAATACTCATACCAATAGTCAGAATGTGACAAACAAACACAACAGAGGTAAGTACAAAGCGCATTTTTTGATAATCTTTATGATAGGTTTGCCATTGTGGCGTGGCTTTTTCAAATATAAGTACTAACCAAAAACTAGCACCTAGCCAAGCCAGTGCCCACTCTACAGGTAAAAATGATACAAATGGAACTGGGATAACAGGTAATACCGCTTTAATTGCATTGCTATAGCTTTGCTCTCCGGCGCGCCATAAGTTACCCGCCATAAATGCTAAAATGGCGATACTGTAAAAAGTAAAAAACTCTAAGTTAAGGCTATTACTGCCAAACATGAGTGGCCAACCTACACACCCTAAAAACGGGATTAAGCCTAGATAACCTAGCTGTATATGGTTAACAAATTTTTCCATTACGGTGCGCCTTATATTTAATGACTTATTTGAAGCGGGGCTATTGTAGCAGTATTGCGATTAGCGGTCTTAATAATTCGCCAGCGTTTACAATTCAACTGATGTTTACGATAACAATGATTATATAGTTCAACCCAAAAAACCGATTGTTTTAATCTAAACAATCAATTTTATTTAATTTCCTATTGGCCTTATTGTACTACTCAAGCCAACGCAGAAGGTCGTTCAAAACGAAAGCGTTGATTACTTTTAAAATACATAAACACAGATGAGGAAATACCATGAGCACTTCATTAATTAATACAAAATTACAACCATTCAATGCAACCGCTTACCACAACGGTGACTTTGTAGAATTGTCTGAAAAAGATGTTCTAGGTAAATGGTCAATCTTCTTCTTTTACCCAGCAGACTTTACATTTGTATGTCCTACCGAATTAGGTGACCTTGCAGATTACTATGCACAACTTCAAGAAATGGGCGTAGAAGTTTACTCAGTATCTACCGACACTCATTTTACTCATAAAGCATGGCACGACACGTCAGACACTATCGGTAAAATTACTTACCCAATGATTGGCGACCCAACAGGGCGTATTACACGTAGCTTTGGTGTAATGATTGAAGAAGAAGGTTTAGCACTTCGCGGTACATTTGTAATGAACCCAGAAGGCGAAATTAAAGTAATCGAAACTCACGATTTAGGAATTGGCCGAAGCGCTAAAGAACTAGTTCGTAAAGTACAAGCTGCACAATACATTGCAACTCACGATGGTGAAGTTTGCCCTGCATCTTGGCAGCCAGGTGAAGACACACTTGCACCTTCACTAGACCTAGTCGGTAAAATCTAAGTATAGATTTATTCCTACTATAAGGGCAGGTAACTGCCCTTAAATCAACGAACATCCGTTTGTTGGTGCCTCCTATATCAATATACTTGTTTAAGCACATGCATTATTTGGCATGGGAGGCTTGCTGTTTAAATTTTCCTAAAAGGGTTAAGCCATGTTAGATAACAACATAAAAAATCAATTAAAAAGCCATTTTGAATCGCTTACTCAACCTGTTGAGCTGCTTATTGCCTTGGATGACAGCAAAAAATCAGCAGAAGTAGAAAGCTTAGCGAACGATTTAGCCTCACTGAGCGATAAATTTACGGTAATGAACAACCCAGATACAAGCGCGCGTCGCCCGTCAATGGTTGTACATTCACCTATTAAAAATACCCATATTACGTTTGCAGGCGTACCTATGGGCCACGAATTCACAAGTTTAGTGCTAGCACTTTTACATACTGGCGGACACGCAAGTAAAGCTAAAAGCGAAGACATTGAACAAATACAATCGCTTACTCAAGAACTTAACTTTGAAGTATATATAAGTTTAAGTTGCCAAACGTGTCCGCAAGTAGTGCAAGCACTTAACACTATGGCAGCGACAAACAGTAATATTAAAGCCACCATGATTGACGGTGCATTATTTCAAGATGAAGTAGAAGAGCGAAATATTTTAGCTGTACCGGCTGTGTATTTAAATGGCGAACCATTTAGCCAAGGTGCACTAAGCCTTACCGATATACTCAATAAAGTAGATAGCAAAGGGGCACAGCGCCAAGCTGAATCGCTAAGTAAAAAAGATAAATTTGATGTACTTGTAATTGGTGGCGGGCCTGCGGGCGCATCGGCTGCGATTTACTCAGCACGAAAAGGGTTAAATACAGGTATTGTTGCCGACAGATTTGGTGGACAAGTTGCAGATACATTAGCAATAGAAAACTTTATTTCGATTAAGGCGACTGAAGGGCCAAAATTGGTTGCCCAGCTTGAAGAACACGTTAAAGAATACGATGTAGATGTAATGCATAATCAGCGGGCAGCGGCACTTGGTTATAACAATGGCTACGAAATTACACTTGAAAATGGCGCAGTACTCAAAGCTAAGTCGCTCGTACTTGCCACTGGTGCACGCTGGCGCGAAATGAACGTACCAGGGGAGCAAGAATATCGCGGCCATGGTGTGGCATATTGCCCACATTGTGATGGCCCTTTATTTAAAGGTAAACCTGTTGCCGTAATTGGCGGTGGTAATTCGGGTATAGAAGCGGCAATTGATTTAGCTAATATTGTGCAAAGCGTTACGGTACTTGAATTTGCAGACACACTACGTGCTGATGAAGTGCTTATTCGTAAAGCTAAAAGCATGGCTAATATTACCATTATCAAAAGTGCACAAACTACCGAAGTACTTGGCGATGGTAAAAAAGTAACTGGCTTAATGTACACAGATAGAGTGTCGGGAGAGAGCAAAGAGCTTGAACTTGCCGGTATATTTGTACAAATAGGCTTAATACCAAATACCGAGTGGTTAAAAGACAGCGACCTTGAATTAAGTAAATTTGGTGAAATACTGATTGATGCTAAAGGCGCAACTTCATTACCAGGCATTTACGGCGCGGGGGATGCAACCAATACTCCGTTTAAACAAATTATTATTGCAATGGGCAGCGGTGCAACAGCAAGTTTAGGTGCATTTGATTATTTAATTCGTCACTCTGAAGAAGCTGATCAAAGTGCTGCTTAACATTATTTAATAAAAAATTTAGTAAAAACTCTCTTGATATAACAGCAAGGCTACACCCATAGCTGTTTGTTAACCCAAGCCGCCCTTCTCCAAAGGCGGCTTTTTTATGTTATTGAAATCTTAGTGAGGTATTCGCTCTTCAAGCCAAACTCTGAGCTTCTCTGGATCTTTAATAAAAGGTATCCTCACCCAGCTTCCATAAGCATATAAGTGGATTGTGGAGTAGCCACAAATACGGCCTAAAATTGTTGTGACTTGCTCTACATTTTCAACGCTTTTGAAACCTAGTTTGTCTTCTCTTCTTGTTAGTATTCCACTAAATACGGTTATAGAGTTGTCTTTAGTAAGAACTTCTATAAAAACTGCTTCCAATATTTTATGAGAATCTTTCAGGACATAAATTGCAGGTAAAACGACTAAGCTTAGTAGGACATCATTTTTGAACTGCTCACCTATTAATTCTTGCCCTATGAATGAGAAAATTAGATAGACGAATCCTAGGCCAAGGATTCTAGTAGCAATTTCTCCTAATGCCTCGATCGAACGCCAGAACTTAGCAATTTTAATTGTTGGCAAAATATTCCCATAACACAAAGTTTTTAATAGGCCTTTATGATTTATTAATCACAGCCACCAGAATCGCCGCCGCTACAATTTGTATGAGAATGCGATGAGTTACTGCTAGAGGAAACTGATGAGTCACTGCCAGTATAAGCTGATGATCCACGTGATGACTTAGCACTGATAAATGTAACTAACAGCAATACGCCTGATACGATAACTATTGTTATTGATGAGCTCCATTGCCCAGTGGAAACGCCTTTAAATACTGCAACAATAAGTACTGTTAGTAATATAGTTCTAATTATGTTTTTAATTTTATATCCTTATTTAACCAATCAGTTAGCTATAAAGGTTAGCTAACTTTAGCTGTATGCTCAAGCGCGTTAATAACCGCTTTTTCAAGTATGGGTAGTTTAAACGGTTTTGATATAAACATATCCATACCGGCTTGTTTGCAGGCAAGTTTGTCTTGTGATGAAGTATTAGCAGTTATAGCCACTATGTAGGTTTCTTCATGCGAGCAGATGTTTTCTGATCTAAGCTGCTTTGTTGCCTCAAATCCATCGAGTATGGGCATTATGCAGTCCATAAAAATAAGGTCATAATGCTTTTGGCGACATTTTAATACAGCATCTTGGCCATCAACTGCAGAGTCGGCTTTTATATTAAGTTTGCCTAAAGAAGCATGAAGTACCAACCTATTAATGTCGTTATCATCGACTACAAGCACTGATAGTTCACTGCCGTTGATATCTAACGTTGATTTAAGGCTTTCTTGTTTTTGTTCTGTCCCTTTCTCAATAGGAATATTTACTAAAAACGTAGTGCCTTTATTAGGTGTACTTTTTACCTTTATTTTTCCGCCCATATATTCAACAAGCTCTTTTACTATTGCAAGGCCAAGGCCTGTTCCACCTTTTGAATTCTTAGCATCTACTTCTTGAGAAAAAGGAGAAAATAGTGATTCTAAAAAGCCTTTACTCATTCCTCGGCCGGTATCAGACACTTCAATATTTAAAATTAGCTTATTTTTTATTTTAGAAAGGTTTGTGTTTAGTGTAACTGAACCATTCTCAGTAAATTTCAGCGCATTGCTTAGTAAGTTAGAGGTTATTTGGCTAAGGCGTGTGTTGTCGCTAAACGCCCAGCAGTTGTCATCAATTGTATTATTTACTTGTAGCGTTACATGCGTGTTTTTAAATAGAGGTGTATACAAAGAAGTTAAATCGGTAAAAATTGTTTTTAGTAAAAAGTCAGTAGGTTCAAGCTTTAGCTCACCATGATTAATTTTAGAAAAATCGAGAACTTCGTTAATTATACTGAGTAAAATATCGGCGCTTCTAAGTGCGATTTTAATTTTTTCGGCACGCACTTCTTCACTATGCTCGTCGACTAATGTTGTAAGCATACCTGTAATACCATTGAGTGGGGTTCTTAATTCGTGGCTGATTTTAGCAAATAGCATGCTTCTGTCTTCAAGTAGGCGCTCTGCTTGAGCTTGCTTTTGTTTAAGCTCTTCTCGTAGCATTACTGATTCGGTTACATCTTGGCAGGTGCCAAATAACCGCACGCATCGGCCTTCATCAAATTCGGCCTCACCAAAGGTAGCCACCCATAAGTGTTTATTTTTAGCGGTTACTACTTCTAGTTCTAAATTCCATTTTTTGCCTTTTTCTATGGCTAATTCTACCGCGCGAGTAATGCCTTCACGACTTGGGCCTTCTTTATAAAACTCGATTGCAGAATTCATTTGCGGTTGAAATTGTTCATCCACCTCATGTATGAGGTATGTTTGCTCGCTCCAGGTAATTTTATCGGAGATTAGATCAACTTCCCACGTGCCTATATTTGCAATGTGCTCTAACTTTAATAAAGTATTACTATTTTTTATGAGTTGTTCTTTAGCTTGGGTGCGAGCAAATTCCGATCCAAGCCATTGTGCAAATAATTCGATGTAGTCATAAGCATCATCGTTAAAAGCGAGGGAGTCTTTTGCGGATGAAAAGTTAACGGTGCCAAATATTTTATCACCAATTTTTATTGGCGCGCCAATATAAGACTCTAACTGAAAGTTTATATAACAGGGGTGGTTTGCAATTGCACTTTGAGATGCTTTATGAAAGGCAAGTGCAGAGCCAGCAGCGAGCGTATGTACGCAATAGGTGCCTTGTAATTCAAACACGGTACCGGGTAAAAGTGAGTTGTCAGGGGTTTTGGCATATAAAACGGTGTAGCTGTTTTTATCTACTTTACTAATAATACCTAGCTCAAGGTCAAATACTTCTAACCCAAACACTAAGAGCTTATTAATTTTATTTTCAAAATCAAGAGATTGATTAGAAACTATATCGTGAAAACATCGTAAAAAATTCAAAAGAAAACACCCCGTAAGCTTTTGTTCAATTTATATAATACATAGGCCAATAAGGGCATTGGTATTAATTTAAAATCCAGTTTAACAGTTTTAATTACTAATAACTAAAATTGATACGTATTAAATTTTATAACCTTATGTTTTTATGAACTAAGTTAGTGGTTTATTAATAGTAGTAGGGCCTGTTGACCTTTCAGGATTAAAAATTGTCCCTAGGCAGAACCCAAAGGGCAACGCATGTTTGGCATTTATGCTGCGTTATCGCCTATTTATGGGGAATAACCACACTAAATAGGCTCTGCCTTGCCTAAATACCAAACACTCTGCTGCAAATTTAACCTCGAAAGATAAACAGGCCCTTGTATATAGCGCAGCATGCCGCCGAGCATATAATACTCAGCGGTATACTTTTAATACGTTGAATTTGGGGTATATTGCGGGTTGATATCGCCGCCTACTTCCTCTGGGTCAACATCGTTAATAAGCAGTGTTTCACGTACAGCCTCAATGTGATCAAGTACGCTTTGGTAGCGCTCGCCATATTCATACTTTGTCACTTCAATCGCTTTAGGCATGTAAGTAAAAGCTATTTTTAGGGCGTGGAGTGCTTCTTCGTTTATTTTTTCGCTCATAATATTCTCTTATGTGTAGGCTATAGTTAACCTGAGTTCTGGATAATAAATCTATCTCAAGCAGCTATTTTTAGCGCTAACTGCGTTGAATTTCCTTGCAATAGACCAGCTATTGACGCGTAAATTCGCCTTGTTTTCACCAAAAATTTCTAGCTAGAGAGAAACAGACTTAAATATCGTTATTATTTATAGTGTTTTTAAATCTCTTAACCAGAATTCATATATGGTCTCCTCCAGTATTGCAAGGTGTCATTCAACGATAGCAGGGACAGGTTTGCTGTCATATATACGGTCTTTTAGTGAAGATTATTACTTCTGACCTTGATGTAATCCGCGCATATTG
>NZ_JACGWD010000073.1:0-22289 GCF_014077565.1 Pseudoalteromonas sp. 5Ae-yellow | reverse complement strand
ATAATAAGCGACATAGAATAAGCCAGTTCAAGTAGTTAGCTTCGTTTATTTTAATAAGTACTAACTTGATCTGTTAGGTTTGAACAAAGCTAGTTTTTCGATGCCATGAGATGGAGTCCACCGTTTGAACTCCACAAAGCCATGCTTTTTGTACAACTTTATTGCAGGCTCGTTAGCTACAGCCGTTTCTACAATGGCTTTTGTATATTCGAATGAGCCAAGAACGTAACTAAGTAATTTGCTTGCAATGCCTTTCCTAAAATAACTTGGGTCAACAGTTAAACTGTCGATCTCTAAATACTTATCTTTTAAAGTAATCTCTATAACTGCGGCAATACATCCATTTTCAATAAAACCGTAAAATAGGGTTTTGGAACTTTCTATATCTTTGGCACTGCGCGATAGCGGTGGAAAATTAAGAGTACCAATAAGTTTAGCTTCAACTTTACTTCCGAGTTACACCAATTGGTAGATCAAGTTCGCTCGTTGTTAAACTTACATCAAATTTACATTCGACTTTTTCTCGGTCAATTGTTGACATTCCTCATCACTTAAATCATCTCTGCGCAACAAAATGTTTAAATGTTTTAACGCTTCTTGTTTTTTACCAAGTTTTACAAAGGCGTCAACGATATGAAGCCTAGAGCTATATTCAGATGGCTCCTGACTGATGTTGTAGCTAAAATACTTAATTGCTTCAGCAGGATTTTCTAAGTAGGAGAGTTGCCCTATGCCTTCATCATACATTTGCCAGGATTTTGGTTCAATTTGATACCCATATAGGGTTGATAGCTTTTTGAAGTGCGCTAGGACACTTTCGTAGCCTTCAACTGATGTTTCATATGGAATAGACCACTGAGGGTACAAACCTCTGAGTGCCCCAATTGTCCCGTAAATCGGTGTATTCTGATGAGGCTCTTCTCGAAAGTATTCAAATTTGTAACGCAGGTTCGGTGTATTTAAATTCGCAAGTTCTCTCTCTATCTTTTGAATCCCTGAGAGCATCTGAACACCTTCTGGGGAATCTGATTCTGGGTTACCTTCATTCCCTATATTCATGTATAGAAAATTTTTGTGCATGGGATTCGTTTTTACGAACTTAATGAGATCGCTAACGGTTTTTCCGCTCTCCCAGAACACAGAGGGACTATTGGCAAAGTGCGCTTGGAACAAGTTTGGCCTTTTATGAAAACTATGTGACACAAGCAGCCCGCCGTATGAATGCCCAGAGAGTATTCTAAATTTTTCTGTCCGATAATGTTTCTCGATGTATGGGATAACGTCTTGTTCAATAAACGTTAAATACTTATCTGCCCCGCCGCTATGCTCTTCGTAATTTGGATCAGATGTTGGTGTAAAATCTCTGCCTCTGTTAGAAGTAGAGATCCCAACGATGATCATTTGAGGGGCGCTATTGTATCCATTCAGCGGGGCAAGAACGCCTGATACAAGAGGCAACCCTACAGGTGCATCTAAAGTGTAAAGAACAGGATAACGATAGTTTTGATTGAATTCACTTTCATACTTGAAAGGCAATTGAACATAGATATCAACGGTTTCATTTAACACAGAAGATGGAATTGGTATTTTTTGAAAAGGTAAATGCCGCTCAACAGCATTTTCTTTAAATGAATCCGCATACGCACTAAAGAAAGCCGTGACAATAAAAAAAATCGTCCAGAAATACTTGGTCATTCAATGTCCTTATTTAAATGCTTGTTTAGTAAAAGAAACTCAAGAATAAGGGATTGCTTAGATGGAGTCTAGTCACATGGAAACAATCAAGGTGTTGAAAAAAATAGCAGCTCCGAATTCTGACACGGACGCTTGTTGCGCTCTTGATACAAATTCCTAAATCATACGAACGAGTGCTTTAGCAGTGGTAGATACCTTCGAATAAGACAATTATTGATCTGTGTTTCGTTTATTTTTGTTTCGATCAGATTGCCCAAATAGGTATTACTTGCTAAGGTCACTACGGCAAAGTCGCTCGGTAATTAGACCGACAGAATCCCTTGGTAATCACACTACTACACAAAAGATTAAATACACACCCATTTTGCAATCACTTCAAACATACTTTCGACTGCAATAGGTTTTGAAATATAACCATTCATGCCACTAGTTTGTGCTTTTAAAAGATCTGCTTCCATAGTATTTGCAGTCATCGCAATAATAGGTAAATCTTTAAATTTCGACTGTTTTTTTATTTCTATAGCTGCCGTATATCCATCCATTCTAGGCATTTGGCAATCCATTAACACACCATGGTAAGCTTTATGCTTTAGCGCTTCGAGTGCTTCAATACCATCAGCGGCTATATCAACTAACAAGCCATTTGAACGAAGAATTTGTGACGCAACTTGCTGGTTAAGAGGATTATCTTCGACTAATAAAATATGTGCGCCTTGTAATTTTTTTAGTGACGCATTCGTTGCAGGTTTGGTTTGTACTGTCGATTTTTTTAGCGGTTGTTTATGCAAAACCTGTAAAAGTAAGTTATAAACATTACTTTTTATAATCGGCTTTATAAGAATTCTATAGGTATTTTCAGTAAACCCATGCAAGCTTTCATTAAGATCCTGGTTTTCGTATGGCGCAATAATAATGAGTTTTTTTGCATTTATTTTTAGCTTATTTCGTAGTGACTCAGCGGTATCTACGTGTTTAAGCTTTAAAATTCGCCAATCTATAAAAATAAAGTCATAAGTTGATGAGTTAGTCAGCGTATCTAAAGCTTCACCTGCATTGTTAACTACACTTATATTAACTTTAAAACTGTTCAGTAACCTCTGCAATGAACATAATTTACTATCCGTACTCTCAATAATGAGTGCACGTTTATTTTGTAATAACGCTAAATCAAAACTTGCCTGTTTAGTTGCGTTACCTAATGGTATTTGAAAAGTAAAACAGCTCCCTTTTTTAATTTCACTTTTTACAGTAATTTCACCTTGCATTAGTTCAACGAGCGTTTTACTAATAACTAAACCTAAACCTGTACCTCCAAATTTACGCGTTGTTGATACATCAGCTTGAGTAAAAGGTGTAAATAATGATTCAACTTGTGGCGGGGTCATCCCTATGCCGTTGTCGGTTACCGAAAAAACAACGTGAGTGCATTTGCTACTTTTACTAATTAAATTAATAGCTAATGTAACAGTCCCACGCATTGAGAATTTAAGCGCATTGTTGAGTAAATTTAAAATGACCTGATTTAATCTTAAGGCGTCACCAGTAAAATAATCTGGCAACTTAGGATCAACATCAAATATCACTTCAATGTTTCTTTCACAGGCTAAGCCGCTAATTAAATTAACAAGGTTTTCTAGAAAATGATTAAAGTTAAATTGTTTATTTTCAAGTTCTAACTTGCCCGCTTCTACTTTTGAAAAATCCAAAATATCGTTAATGATCCCCAGTAAAGACTGAGCCGAATAATGAATTTTCTCAACGTAGTCTCGCTGTTTTTCAGATAATTGCGTATCAAGGGCAAGGTAAGCCATACCAATAATTGCATTCATGGGTGTACGAATTTCGTGGCTCATGTTCGCTAAAAAGCCAGATTTAGCTTGATTTGCAGAGTCAGCCTCTTGTTTTGCCAACATAAGTTCATGCGTTCTACTGGCTACCTCTCGTTCTAAATTTTCAGCAGCATTTTTAAGCACTTCGTTTGCTTCATAAAGTTGCAGCGATTTTTGCTCTAATAATTTTTCAGCTTCTTTGCGTGCAAGCCGCTCTCTCTCAAACCGTCTTTGTAAAAGTGCTACATCCATACTTAATCTACCAACGTTAAATTAAAAGTAGCTACTTGATGATTTTCACTGATATCACTGTTTACGTGTATATTTTCACCAAAATGATTAGCAGCCCCTTCAATTAATCCCTCAGCTAAAAGCGCAAATGGATTACTTGAGTGATAAAACATTTGCATTTTAGTACTGCTCAAACGCTTAGTTTGAAAGCTTGGTAAATCGGCATCACGATATAACTTTTTAACCTCAACATGCACATGCCTGTCGATGGTATCTAAAAAATCAAATGTTGTAGTTAGGTCTTGAAAAAACTGGGGGTAGTAAATTAAAAAATGGCTTAAAAGGTATTTTCCATATTCTTTAAGCAGTACGCCAACTGGCAGGTTAACGCATTCACTAAGTGATGTGATTAGCTTTATAAGCTCTTGTTTATCGTAATTACCAACACTCGTATAAGCACCTTTAGAGTCGAGATCATTTTGCTCTATTATTTGGTCGGCCACTTCTACAGAAAAGTGACTTTCAACCATTTCTAAAAATTCAGTGAAAATAATACCTTTCATCAAACTACCTTTTTATTAGCGATGAATTAAGTATAGTTTTAAACTGTAAAAGTTCACGTTTATAAGTCCTCCGGCTAAGGCGTATTAGTCGAGGGGCGAGCTAGGCAAGCTAAAGAGTTAGGTAACTACTTATGCCATATACTTACATTTACTCAATCAACAAAGAGTCTCTTTTAATAAAAAATACACTCCAACTGCCTTCGTTTTTCATCACTTATCTCGTTTTTTGCTAAGTTTATTTTTATACATTGCTTGATCAGCACTATTCAGTAAGGTTTCAAACGATTGTTTTTTGGATTCGGTAAAACTATAACCAATGCTTAGCGATAAATCACAAATGTCGCTTTTAACCAAGGCTTTTGAATATTCAGTCGAAATTTTATTAGTAATACTGTTGAGTTTATTTTTATCATTTACTTGCATTACAGCAACAAATTCATCGCCACCTAAACGACCAACTATATCGGCATCTCGTAAATGTGCCTTTAATGTAACTGCTAATATAATTAAAGCTTTGTCGCCCACTTCATGCCCGCATGTGTCGTTTAATTTTTTAAAGTCGTTTACATCAATAAATAAGCAACACACATCAAAGCCTAAACGAAATGCTAAATTAAGTTTTTGCTGAGCTAGCAAAATCAGGGCCCGGCGATTATAAATATTAGTCAGTGCATCCAGCATGGCTACTTCGCGCATTTGCTCAAAGCTATTTATAAGTGCTAAATCGTCTTCAATTAAGTCACGTAGTTGCTCTATCAGTTCAAAATATTCATCGGTATAGCTTGTTTTTTTAGTATCTTTTAAACACAAGGTGCCAAATATTTGGCCTTGTGGCCAATGAATAGGTAAACCTAAGTAGGATTCAACACCGTCTTCAACTACTTCTGGTAGGGTGTTCCACGCTTCGCTCTTACTTGCAGCATTGACGTAAACAATATTATTACTTTGGACTACGTATTTACAAAAAAGAGGGGTATGAGGAGAGAGTATAGGATTTGTCTCAAAATGAGAGCCGCCTTCATTACTTTTTATTACAACACGATAGCCTTTACTTGTAGCCTGAACTATATAACCAGACGGGGCTGAAAAAAGCCCCGTGATAAGGTCGATTATTTTTTGCCATTTGTGTAATGATATTTTGCCATCAACACCTGAAAATGCCCATTGATCAGTTTCAAACATTACGTTACCTCGGCTTTGTATTAGCTCCAGTATAGGCAAAAAAACAGAGCAAAAGCTATTACTTACGGCGTTTACTTGGCTCTCTTTTACCTGTAATGCGTTTTTTATCACGATCTTTTCGCGACTTATTAGTATTTTTACGATTATCTTTTGGCTTTTTATTTGGATCAGGCTCGTAGCCTTCTAACCACTGTGGAGTTAAACGCGTATCTAATAGCACTTCAATTTCTTCTAGCAACCATTGCTCATCAAGACTTACTAGTGACATAGCAAGGCCTTGTTCGCCCGCTCGACCGGTACGGCCAATACGATGCACATAGTCTTCTGCTATGTATGGCAGCTCAAAGTTAATGACGTATCTAAGTGTAGAAATATCTAAACCACGTGCAGCTACATCAGTAGCAACAAGTACACGAGTAGCGCCTTCTTTAAAGTTTTGTAGTGCGCGGTCGCGTGCGCCTTGCGATTTATCACCATGTATTGATTCGGTTTTTAAACCGTCTTTACACATTTCTTTAGCGAGTTGGTCGGCCATTTGTTTTGTGCGAGTAAAAATAAGTACTTGGCGCCAGTTTTTCATGCCAATCATGTGCGATACAAGTTCACGCTTACGATCTTCATCTACAGCGTAAATAACTTGCTCTACCTCAACCGCTGCTGAGTTGCGCTTATCAACTTCAATTAGCTCTGGGTTTTTAAGTAGTTTTTTACTGAGTTCAAATACGCTGTCATCAAACGTAGCTGAAAAGAGTAAAGTTTGGCGATCACCTGGAATATGACGCAATATACGTCTAATTTCATCAATAAAGCCCATATCAAGCATACGGTCTGCTTCATCAAATACGAGCGAATCTACACTTGAAAGTACAACGCTGCCTTTAACTATATGATCGAGCAGACGCCCTGGTGTGGCCACGATAACTTGTGCTGTTTTAAGCGCTTTTATTTGTGGGCCAATACTTACGCCACCATACGCCAAAGCACCATTGATATTAGTGCCTTGTGCGTATTTTTCAAAGCTGGCAAATACTTGCTGAGCAAGCTCTCGCGTTGGCGTTAAAATTACAACGCGGGCAAATCCTGACTCATCTTTTTTGGGGGTATTTAAAAGCTTATGTAGCAAGGGTAAAACAAAGGCGGCGGTTTTACCCGTACCTGTTTGCGCGCTGCCCATTACATCACTTCCCGCTAAAATAGGCGGAATAGTTTTAATCTGAATTGCGGTAGGTTGAGTGTAATTATTTTGCTCAATCGCTGTTAATAATAACGGGTCGAGATTAAGTGATGAGAACGTAGTGGCAGACATAGGCTTAGCTTTAAAATAACAAAGAGCGCTATTGTACGCATATTAACGCACTGCGTAAATTAACCAATAAAAAAGGCGTTAAATACAGCTGTATTTAACGCCTACTATAATTTGCTTTAATTTTAAGCTGGTTTTAGCGTTGTTTTTCGTTCGTTGTAAAACGCTATTAAATTGTCAACCGTTGCTTGGCAGTATTCGCGTATACCCGAAACCACCATATGCTTTTCACCACACCCTACTTTAACGCCGTTTTCTAACAGGTTAAAACGTAGTGTAATTTTCCCGCGCTTACCGGCGTACTCAAAACTTGGCTCTGCAAACTCAAGTACTGGCGCTGTAATATCAAGATTATCAAGATTAATAAGCATTGATTCGTAAATAATCATCGGACGTGCAGGGTTAATCATTACCTCTTGCTTGCCCATTAACGGAATAATCACATGCGGAAAGGTAGTACCCGAAAACTCTACATAATTTTTTATTAGGCTATTAGTCAATGTTGGGCATTGGCTGGTTTTACCTTTGCGCTTTACCTTTAAAATAACTTTTTCGCCATTAGTTACATCAAACTCATCAGCTCCCTCAGGAAAATGTAGCTTGGTGTTTTCATCAACCATACCGGCAAAGGTAAATTCCATTTGTTCACTAATACCATAGCGATCTAGTACCAATGAAAAAAGTAAGTCTCCTGGCGCGCAAAACTTTTTGGCATCTTTGTCATGAAGTGGATTAAAATCATCAGCTACGCATTTAGCGAATCGACAACCTTGCTCACGAGAGATAGAAACGTAATCAGCGTGCTGCTGAAAAAAAGGACTTAACATAGTGTGTTCACTGCTTAAACTGCTTATAACCTGCCCATACTACCAGAAAAAAAATATTGAGAGGTCGAATCTGTTCAATTATACCAATCTGCTTATATATGGGGTCTATTTAACGTTAAAAAAATCACGCTAGGGCCTGTTTATCTTTCGAGGTTAAATTTGCAGCAGGCACCTGCTAATATTTTAAAAAGGGACTGGAGAAAGAGCCAATCCCGCCAACTTATTTTCTTAGAACGTATTTATTACAAACGCTCTATCAATTGATCTACTTTTGCCACAACAGGCCATGCTGAAGATTGAAAGTTACCTAATACTACTAAAATGTAGCCTTTGTCTTGATACATATTTAGTCTGGCTGTCATACCTAAATGAGCACCATTATGACCCACTATTTTGTTATTATCAGCGCCTCTCACTGAAAATCCATACCCCCAGTTTTCCGCACCAAGTTCGGGCTTCGAAGTAAGAGCTTCTTGGGAAAGTTTACGACTAATTAAAGTTCCATTTTGCATTGCTAAAGCGAACTTATGTAAATCGCCTACCGTAGAATACCCACCTCCAGCGGGACCCCCTTTAACTGATTGAAACATTAAGTTTTCAGTAATCTCTCCAGTTTCAACTGAAAACCAATAATTACGCGCAGTGTTTCTAATAGGTACATCCAAATCAAAACTACCACTATGTTGCATATTAGCTTTTTGATAGATGTTTTTATCAATGTATGTAAAATAACTTTCCTTCGTAACAGATTCAATCACCTGACCAAGTAATAACATACCTGTATTACTGTATCGCCATTGAGAGCCTGGTTTAAACGTTGTTTCAATGGAGCTGTATAAGTGTTGAATATCTTCAAGTGAACGTACTTTATGCTGTATTTCGTCAAACCCAGCTATATTACTAATACCTGATGTATGACTTAGTAAGTGGTGAATCTGGACTTTATCAAAGTCTCCCTTACCTAACAGGGTTTTATCAACGAACTTAGTAATCGGATCATCAAGCAATACTTTTCCTGCTTCAACAAGTTGCAAAATAGCGACGCTAGTAAACATCTTATTCATCGAACCTATTTGAAATTTAGTATCTAAATTATTTTTAACGTCATAGCGTCGAGAGGCTAAGCCATGCGCTTTAGTAAATAAAACTTTGTTACCTTTGGCAAGCAGTATTGTTCCTGAAAAAATGCCATTTTTAGCAAGTAGATTGCTATAATTTTTTATCTCATTAACTAATTGTGACTCAGTTAAAGAAATCATATCAAGGCTTTTGGGGTTTTCTCTATCAAACCAGCCCGTAACGGCTTGTTCTTCGTTAAAATTGATAACTATTTCGTACTGCATGTCGGTATTTTTTGAGTACACTTTACTAATGTGCTGTATGCGGTTATTGGAAGTATCAAGCTCTGTTGAAAGTAGGCTTAATGATCCATGAAAAAGTGCTACGTTCATCGAATAACCAACATAACGATCTTTTCCTGTATTATCCCAACGAGAAAGTGCATCAGGCGAAAAGTTTTTTACAATAAAATCTTCGACCTGTTTTAAATCTTTGCTGTTTAAAACAGATATAAACTCATTAGCTAGCTTATTGTAGTTTAGCTTATCTGCTGCTAGCGCTTGATTGCAGATAATTGTTATTAAAAATAATAGTGTTACTAAATATCGCTTCATTATGTATTCCTTTTGTAATTTATTTATTAATATAGCGCTGACCTTTCGATTCCTTTTTAACTGTTGTTACCAAGAGAAAGCGATGAATTAGTAATTAAGAAAACGTTAAGAAAAGCTTAAGGGATATATATCTATTAATAACAGTGGGATGGGAAAGGTTTGAGCGTAAACGAACTACCAAATAAATTTTATATTGATGATTTTTTAATTAATATCAAAACCGGTGAGGTTATATATGAAGAAAAATCTCAGGTAATTGAACCAAAAGTAATGGCGCTTTTGAAGACGTTGGCACAAAACCCCAAAAGAGTTATTGCAGCTGAAACGCTTTTTGAAATTGTTTGGCCTCAAGCAATTTACAGTCCAAACTCAGTTCGTAGAAATATAGCCTTGTTAAGGCAAGCATTATCTGATGATGACAAACGCATTATCAAAACACATCCTAAACGAGGCTACAGCCTAGACTCCGAAGTTCGCTTTCCAGAAAAAAAAGCAAATGCATTATCAAAAAAAAGCCCCCTTATAAAGTATTTAAAATTATCTTTACTCCTCATTCCTGTTTTCATCCTAATTAGCGTGTTTTTTAGTTTATCAGATACAAGTAAACAGGTTTCTTTGTTAAACCTAAAACCAATAACGGCAAGCAATGAACAAGAGCGCTATATGCAAATCAGTCCTGATGGACGATTTATGGCATATATTCAAAATACCAATCAACCAAACAAGAGAAAAATATTAATTAAAGATCTAGTAACTGGCTCAAGCTGGCCCTTAAAGGATACTTTAAACGCATATACCTACCTTGCATGGGATTCTCACAAAAATGCCTTGGTGTATTCATGCCAAGATGAGAAAGGTATTTCATTTAATCGCTTGCTACTCGACGCACAATTAAAAGTAGTAAGTGAAGAGCTACTTTTTTCGCGTAGCGATATAACTTGGAATAGTTTGTTTTTTATAGATAAGCGCCAACAACTTTATTATTTGGCCAACCAAAACAGTTCGGAGCATAGCCGAAACGTTAGTTTATATCGGCATAATTTGGAGTCAGGACAAACTGAAAAACTACTTAAGCCAAATGACTACTTTAAGCCTTATAAACTTGCTTTGTCTCCGTCTCAAACACAATTAGCGTTAGTCGGTTTTAATAAACAAGCATTATCAGAAGTAAAGTTGTTAAACTTAGATAGTAATGATGTTGTCTCAATCGGACAAATAGATCATAACTGGTACTTCTTAACTTGGTTTGAAAACAATAAATCTTTATTACTTAGTAATGGCAGTGAATTAAAGCAACTCTCATTAAATGGTGACCTCACAACGCTTAACTACAAAAGCTATAACTTTTTAGTTTATCCGCAAATTATTAAAGATAAAGTGTACTTTATTGAAGCCAAGTCAGATCAAGACATTTTACTGAGTAAATTAAAACAGCTTTCACCTCCCCAAAAAATAATAAACTCAAATACAATTGATAAAGCTGCAGCGCTTTCAGCAGATGAAAAACACATAGCCTATGTATCAATAAAAAATGGCTATCCTCAGATTTTTGTCAAACATATTGAGACAGGCAAAGAACGAATATTATTCGAAAATTCAAAGCAAGAATTTGCTTTAACCAAACCAGTTTGGCACTGGTCAGGAAAGCGTATAGCGAGCAGTGTAAATAACAAACCGTTTATTATTGAGTTGGAGTCAAACCGATTCTCGATAAAATGGTTAAACATGATTATTGGTGAGCCTATAGTTTGGTACAACAAATCTGACGCTATATTGTATGTTGATAAAAAAACTCACAATGATGAACTAGTAAAGTTTAATCTTACAACTGATGAAAGAACAACATTAAAAATAAAACGAGTGCATGATACATTCTTTTTAAACCATAAAGACGAACTACTGAGCTTTGTAAAAGGTCAAGTCATACGCCATGATTCAGATAGCACTTTACTCAAAAGCCCCTATTTATTTACTCAAATATATCCCGAAAAAAATGGTTTTTATTATCAATACACACAAAATGGCAAGCCATTAATAAACTATTACGATTACGAGTTAGGTGTACAAAATTTAAGTAGTAAAACCGAAGAGTTTTGTGCGAAATTTTGTGATCAAATAACCGCAGTAAGTGACAATATAATCTTACTCAAAAGCAAAAATAAATCGGCAGACATTTTGGTTTTAGATATTACTTCAAAAAGCACAAAAGTGAGGGGGAGTTTATAGTTTCATAGCAACCAATCCTCAATCGGGGATTGCGTTGCCCTCACCCACTGGACCCACAATTATTTGCGACAAGCATGGATTGCCCCCTTTAGCTGCACAGGATACAGGGCCATAGTATTTTTAATATATGATTAACAAACTTATACTCTTTATCAGCTAATAAGTTAAGATGAGTGAAATAAATAACCAAATGATCCATTTTTATAAAAACAATGCGTTATAAATTTAATAATTTTGAATTTGATAGTACAAGCTGTGTACTAAAAAAAAATGGTGATGACTTAGCCATTCGACACAATGAAGCCAAAGTACTAAAACTATTACTAGAGCATTCGAATCATGTCTTTAGTAAAGAAGATATTTTATCTCATGTCTGGAAAAATAAAGTTGTATCGGAACAAGCCGTTTTTCAAAGTATTAGCAATCTAAGGAGGCTGTTGGGTAACCACGCAATTAAAACCTTTTCAAAACGAGGTTATCAGTGGCAACTCCAGATTGATTCTAAACATTCTGATGTTGAGGCACACTGCAACATCAGTCAAAATAAACCACTGCAGCATGAAAATACTTTATCAAAACCAAAAAGCCGAAACCATTGGATAACCATTGCACTTAGCGGTATTGCCCTTCTTGTATTTACTATCATTATTAACAATACTGACCAACCTCAAACAGATGAGAGCTCAGTTATTAATATTTCTTATATAGCAATAAGCAATCAACGAGGGACGGAAACCTTTAAGCTCAATGATACTGAACTCTTTAGCTTTACCGAATTACCTCAGCTAAATACGGCGCATTTTCAGGTTTCAGCGGAGTTTGAATACCCACTTTTAGCAAAAGAACACCCATTGATTTTATCTGGCACTATTCGCACACATCATAATTTGACATATATTGATTTTATATTAAAAGGCCCATTTGCAGATTGGCAAGGGCAATTATCTGGAGTAAGTCAACAAGCCGCTTTAAATCAGTTACAACAACATTTACAGCAGCCAGTTATTTTAGAATTGCTTAATAAAGCCCAAACACTCGAACTCAAGCAAGCAAATTTATCCATTGCTCATCAGCAAGCGCCACATGATCTCATTATCCTTGGCCATCTAGCTAATACCTATATAATGATGGGAGAACTTGATAAAGCGATGGTGATGGCAAATAAACTAGAAAAAATAGCTATTTCACAAAATAAGACACACCATGTAGGCAATGCTTTGCTCTTTCAAAGTGAGGTATTAATCCGTAAAGAGCTATTTGATTTAAGTAAATATAAGCTCAGTAATGCTATTAAGCAGTTTCAAAGTATTAATGATTTACACAGACAAGCAGACGCGTGGTTTACGCAATCTTGGATAGACCATAACCAAGACAATTACCAAGCAATTAAACAAAGCCTACTTAATTCAGTGCAATTAGCTTTTGATGCACAAGATAAACGACGAGAGCTAAGCGCCTTAACTTACCTATCTGTATTAGCCCATAAGCACCAGCAAGAGGATGATAAATACCTTTATTTACAACAAGCAGAAAATAAAATGAAGGCCTATCAAATACCTAACTATCACTTTGCTATAGTGCCGTATCACTATGCTATTTTTGCTAAAAGCCTACAAGATAAAGAGCCTCATTTAAAACAAGTACTAGAGCTTGCAACGTTAACACCTGATTTTTGGGCTGCACAAAGCAGTCGTCAGCAATTGATGGAATATTATATAAATCAAAATAATCTGGCAGAAGCACAAAATCTTATTAATGATATTACTACGGATAATGCCAAGAACTCCTACTTAAAAACATTGCTAGCTCAAGCACTGAAAAATGATGATGCATTTACAACTCATGCACAGCGTACTTTTGAGCAAGCTGAGTTGGCGGGTGATCTTTATCTCAGCTTAGATATGGCGTTACTAATTTGTAGCTCCCAAAGTATGCAAGATAATTATGATTTTTATTCTCAATATATTAATAAAAAAGGGACTGACTACTGGCGACGTAATAATGAAAAAAAACTGTTAGCATTAAATTTATAATGTTATCCAAAACTGGATTTAAAATAGTAAGAGACAGCAATATCACTGCCTCTTATTTTGTACTTTACAGAAACTAATTTGGGTTAAAGCTTACCCAATTTAATTTCCAGTTTTTATCAAGTGATTTTAGGGTCAGCTTATTTTCACCTTGTTTCAGATAAAAATAAGTGGATCCTCTTTGTGTTTGCCATTTTTTATAACCACCTGTACTCGTTATTTTTTCTACTGCTAATTCCTTACCATTGATTACAACTGCAAAACCTTTTGTATCTCTAGGAGCCGCTACACGGTAGCTAAGGTTATAATTTCCTGAGTGTGCGACTTTAAGCTGATAGCTTATTATCGCATTATCACTAATTCCCTCCCCTCCAGTTAAATTAAATTTGCCATCAATATCAGAGGTTCTTCCGATGCTAGCGTTACTAAACTTAATGGCAGATTCTGCTTCCACTCTGCCAGGTGCATGCACCCATGATGTCGGCGTTTTTACGACATTACTGTAATCACCTTGTTGATTATGCCTTACCGCAACAACAGTATATTCATATTGATGGTTATCTATATTGGCATCTTTAAATGTAGTTTCAATTATATTTGCAGCTAATAGTTTAAACACGCCGCCAGTAGCTGCATTTCTATAGATTCGATAACTTTCAATATCACTTTGAGAACTTTTATCCCACTTTAAGGTAATAATACCCGCTTCTTTATCTAGTTTTAAGTTTGTTACAGTGGCAGGGTAAGGTAAAACAGCATCACGTCTTAATTGTTCGCTGCGTTGAGCTGTTTTGAGTGCTTTGATAAATTTTACAGTATTGCTAGATATAGCTGGAGCAGCTCCATCTATTGCAATTCGAAACCCCTCTACTGCCCCTACAAAGTCCTCACCCACGACGCCCCTCTGGCTTACGGGAAAAGTATTCCAATGCCAACTACCTCCTCGTGCTACCCTATATTTACAATCATTATCTATCCAAGCCTGACCATCATTGTGCGCGTTTTTATAATTATCTTTATAACAATCAGTAATGAACTCAACCACATTACTAACGATATCGTGTAATCCAAAGGGATTAGGTTTGTACATTCCAACGATACTTGCATAAGCCGCGTGGTCAACACAGTTCGATTTGCCATTAAAAAAATTGACATAACTCGTACTCGAGTCCCGTTGTAAAATATTCTCACCGGTTAAGTCGGCGGTGTTTTCGTATTCACAAACTAAGGCTTGTTCAAGATCGTCACCAAAGTAATACTTACTAGTTGTACCAGCCTTCGCCGCATATTCCCACTCTGCTTCACTCGGCAAACGATAAGGACGGCCAGTTTTTTTTGCTAACCACTGAGTATACGCGTTGGCTGCGAGCCAACCAATGCAATTTACTGGTTGAAAATCACTGGTATTGAGGGAGTTGTTCTCCCATGAACCATTGGTTTCTCCATAATTAAACCAACCATTTAACTGATGAATGCACTTGGTTGGCATTTCATAATCAGTTTCTTCAACAAACTGTCGAAACTCTCTTACGGTTACTTCATATTTCCCTAAACTAAACTCAGTTAGTGTCACTTTATGAATAGGTTGAGCATCTTCTTCTTCGGTGTTACCCATTTGAAAACTACCAGCAGGAATAGTTACCATAATGGGTTCAATTAGCTCACTGGCATTTTGATTAGCATAAAGCACAGCGCTATTTACTGATAAAAATAGTGGGATTATTAGTTTGTTTGGTTTCATTTACCTTTCCTTCTTAATGAAAGTGCCATCATGAAAAAATAAGTAAAATAAATCTTATTAAAAACCTAAACACTGATAAAAATAGAAAAAATATAGATAAACACACCCTAATCACAAACAACCTGACACAAAAAAGCCGAGCTTATTTTACTAAGCTCGGCTTTTAATACCTTTAAAAACTGACTATTGAGCCGTTATTATTAAATATTTTACACTTGGGTATTCGCAGTATGCGCGCTCTATATTTTTATCCTGTTTTTTAGAAAGACCTAAATGAGCAAGTGCTACACGTAAACGAGTTAGAGTGGGTGTCTAATTTAATTCCACTGTAAAGGCCCTTGTAGAAGCTCAAAAACAAAAGGAATTAACATTGCGCTAGGCAATGACTATTTAGCTTCACAAGGTTTAGTATCATTGAGAGATATTTGGATCAATATTCATTACGGGAGATGAACCGCCCATTGCACTTACTACTAATAGAAAGCGCATGATGGGTGGTGTGGGGGCTGGAGGTTAGAGACCTCCGGCTACCCGATTATATCAAAACAGCTTAATTCCGAGCTAATGCAGCTAAACTGTTAGTATTGTTTTTTTCATTTAAATATATTTGTGAGGCTAAATAGTTTTGCTTTAACTCGAATTTAACTTTGTTAGAGCTTCCTTGCTCTGCCTGAGCATCAACTTCACACTTAGAGTTAATGTTACATCTTCTAATATGAATAACTATTTCGCCATTATCTTCTAAAAGATCAACACCAGGAGAGTAATATAAGCTTTCCATTAAAGGTGTGTAGCTCAACTCAACTTCTTTATCAGTAATCTTATAAGTGATATCAGAAATATCAGAAATTTTATAATCCATTTTAGTTTTTCCCTCTGTACAGCCTGAAATTGAAAATATAATACATACGATTAAAATTTGTATAAATTTATTCACCAACTTGTTCCTCTCATTTCTGGTGTAGCTGGAGAAACTCTTGAAGATGGACCTTTTCGTTTTTCAAGTTCTAGAATATGTTTTCCTAACTCCCTTGGTGTTTCAAATCCACTCCAATCATCAGCATCAATGGCAACACCAGTTACATCATCTAATAGTTCAGATGCCCATGAGGCACAGGTGTTTGTGTACCTCCAGACAACAATAGCCTTCAAGCCTTTATCAAGCTTAATCTTCTGAGCCATATTTAGAGTATAAAATCTACTGGCTCTTGGGAATTTAGTTCCTTCCAATCCAACTCTGATATCAGTTCCATCGCCATTATCTAGAGTCCTAGGGTGTTCATCAGGCTACAGTCCATAAACAGTAGTGGTTCCACTTCTAGTAACTGAAATCCATGCATGACCTCCAGTAAATCCCTCATTATCTCCTGCTATATTACTATGAATACCTAATATAGTTTTTTCCATTTGTTGTTTTGACATCCTATCTTTCCTTTTTTACAGTGATTAAAATTACCTAAACCCTTTTTTTGATATAACGAGCCTGTAGATTAACTCGTTTTTTTATTTGTTTTTATCGATAAACAAACCATAGCTAAGTTCCTATTTTGGTTCAACTGATTACTGTGTTTTTACGCAGAATATTAAAAAGTGTTTAGTGTGGGTTTTAGTCGCGTTTTGGAAGGAGTTACGGGTGTTTCAGTGGCTTTATTTTGGCTTAAAAGGGATTGCTTCTCTTTAATGCATCGCGTTTTACAGTTTTTCTATATTATGAACTACGCAATACAGTTGCCATTGCGTATTCACTTTCGTTTGACCTCGTAAGGTCAATTTATTCATGCCCTTGTTGCCGGTAATATTGCGCTTTTTATTTAAAGGAAAGCAAGCTCTATACAGCCAAGTTGTTTGCCATTCTTTAATAAACAGCTGTTGTCGTCCTATTTGGACGTCTATTTTAATTTCCATCTTGTCTACATTACTCAGCTTTTTACGTGATGCATTATTTATAACAACGCACTCTTCATACTGTTTTTGTTGACTTTTTTCGTAACAATTAGGATGGGTATCATTCTAATTATTTTGCTGTCCACCTCAGGGCGTGTTGTTAGGTGTTTTTATCACTTTTGTCTGGAATATCATTGCACAAAGCACACTCTACACCTTTACGTGATTGATATAATCTTGAACATATAAACACTGTTGTTGTAATCAAAGACCAAGTACAAGCAAAAATTAATGCTTCTTGAACTGAATGCTGTTTAAGCAACTCAACTATAAAAAGTAAGGCTGCTACTCCAAGAAATACTTTTAATGCTCTAACGAACCAAAACTTAAATCCCATTTGAACTCCAAACCTGAGAAACACCTAACGCCGCAATATGGGGCGCACAAATGCATGGCAAAACTTAGCGACGAAGGAGCGCAAGCTATGCACTTTGCGTCCTTGCCATTATTGACTTGTTAGTGTTCTGATGTTCCGAATTTAAAACGAACAAACAACTCTACTATTGCGATGACAAAAAAAACACTACCAATAATCACTGGATCTTTAGAAAATATTACAGCAGGAGATGAAAACAAATATAAGAACCAAAATACGTTCATAAATTTGGGAACCTGTTCAATACTTTTCACTTTGAAATAAAGCCCGATCTCTTTCTGTTTAGATTCTCTTAAAAAATAGGCCTTTGTAAATCTATAAACTCCGTACCATAAAGGAATAAGAATAAAAGTAACTGGTGAGAAAAAGTTAAATTTACTTGGCTCAACATACTCTTGTGGCCAGTAACTATTTACTTTATCCATAACTCCAAAATGCATCAAAGTAAGCCATGTAATGAAACAAAAGAAAAATGCCAAAGGGAAATTCAACTGCTTCAACGCCAAGCGATATGGATTTTCTTCTGGTGTATAATGCTTAGCTCGTATGAATGAGCACAAAAACGCGAAATCTAAACTCTTCATTTTAAGAACACTAACGAGCCTGTAGCTTAACTCGTTTTTTATTTATTTTTATTGATGAATTAACCATAGCTGAGTTCCTATTTTGGTTCAATCTATTACTGTATTTTATCCAGAATATAAAGTGAGAGTTTGGTGTTGTTTTGATTGGCGTTTTGGAAGGGATTACGGGTGTTTGAGTGGCTTTTATTTAGGGCAAAATGGCTTATCCTTCTTAATGCATCGTGTTTTGCAGCTTTTCTATATTATGAACAAGGCAATACAGTTGCCGCAGCGTAAACTAAAGGCATTCACTTTCATTTGACCCCGTAAGGTCAATTTATTCATGCCTTTATTCACTGTAATATTCCGCTTTTTATTTAAAGGAAAGCAGGCTCAAAACAGTCGAGTCGTTTGCCATTCTTTAATAAACAGCTGTCGCCGCCCTATTGTGCTGTCTATTTTTACTTTCATCTTGTCTACATTACTCAGCTTTTTACGTGATTCATTATTTATAACAACGCACTCTTCATACTGTTTTTGTTGACTTTTTTCGTAACAATTAGGATGGGTGTCATTCTAATTCTTGAAAAGTAAGGGATCACCGCTGTTAAAATTTGCGGTGGAAAGTGAGCTTTAGCGCTTGCTGTCCACCTCAGGGCGTGTTGTTATATGCCGTAATCTCGTTCTACTTTTGAAATACGAACTTTGAAAGATTCGTACCAAAATTTACGTCCAGTTTTTTGAGCTTCTAAGTGCTCTGAGTTAGCTTTCCAATTTTTAATTGAATCGAGATCTGCCCAATAAGAAACTGTTATACCAACATCTTCTCTTGCTGATTCCACTCCCAAAAAACCTGGCTGTTGTTCTGCTAATTCAACCATTCTATTTGCCATCTTATCGTACCCATTATCGCCTTCCGTGCGTGTGGAAGTGAAAATTACAGCAAAGTATGGAGGTTTTGGTGTATCTGCGATAACTGACAATGTAACTCCTAGGCATATAACGCCCAAATAACAGGCTAAGTAATGGTTGGCTAAAATGTGTAGCGAAGCGAAACGTAGCCAACTGTTACGTGTCCTTGTTTATTTTCTTGTTATATTTCATTGAACTCAGGCTTTAATAAACCATAACATTTCAAATCGTGAAATTCATTTTTCCAGTAACCACTTGCACGACGGATACCTTCTTCTTTGAAGCCAAGCTTTTTCAGCACCGACTCTGAGGCACCATTGCCAAGCATGGTATCACCTTGGATTCTATGAAGCTCACCAAATGGTAGTTGATTTAAAAAGGCTGAATCAATGATTTTGTATAAAGCTTCTGTGGCATAGCCGTACCCCCAATACTTAGAAGATAACTCGTAACCTATACCAGCATTCTTCATCTTTTGGTTCCATGAATTAAAGCCGCAGGTGCCAATTAACTGACCAGTGTCTTTTATACGAATAGCCCACCGAATGCCAATAGCCTCAGTGAAGCGAGAATTGAAGAATTCAATTAATTTTAACGATTGCTCTTCAGAATCATAAACGTCTATATCATAAAATTTGATAACGTCTTTATCTGAAAAAATATTTAATAATGCAGGGCTATCATCCACTGATAGCTTGGTAAGCATTAAACGAGATGTTTCTAACTCTGGGAAATCCACCTAAATCCTCCATGAAATATAACGCCCTGTTAAGGGGCTTATAATTGTTGGCTAAAATGTGAAGCGAAGCGAAACCTAGCCAACTGTTAGAAGTCCCGCTTGAACAGCTTGTTACGTGGCTATTCGCGCCCATAGAGAACATCATTACGATGCTCCCAAAACTCATATAATTTAAACCGAGTTTTAATAATAAGATCAGTTACTTTTTCTAAAGATGCTTCTGTAAATTGAACATACTCTTGATGCATGCCTTGCTTAGACATTTTTAATCGAACATAAGTAAAACCGTCATCACCAGTGCTTTCCCAATTTGCATGAGCAACGAGATTCCTCAGCCGAGCAGACTCTCTTAGATCAGTCATGAGTTGCTCGTAACCATTTAATTGTTTATCCAAGCCTATTTGAAAGTCGTCACAAAACCTTTTTAGAAGATCAACCTTGGCGGAATAATTCATTTTATTTAAAACAATTAAACCTGTCGCATCGGTTCTGTCGGTAAAATTCTCACAAAGAACAGAATCTAAAGAACTCTCCAGAGAATTAAAATACATAATTATTAAACCTATGTAAGGCAATGCGTTATCTAAATACTCTTCTGCTTTCTCTTCATCTTCAACTTCGTGAGATAAGTGTTGAATGAACTCTCTAAGTTTAGTTTTCATATAGAGGTTGGGATTCCTGATGACACGTAACGCCTAATTAACAGGCTAAAAATAGTGGGCTAAAATGGAGCGAAGCGAACAGCCCGCTGTTTTTAGTCCTGTTGAATTTCTTGTTATATGCCTGATAAACTCTGCTTCTTGGGTATACCCATTATTAAGAAGCTTCCCCATACTACATATAAAGCAAACCACATCGAATGATTAAAGTAACCTGGTCCAGAGTATAAAAGAATAGCCATAAGCATATGCATTAGCGCGGTTATAATAAAACCAACTGAGCCTAACCAATAAAAAGGCTTATTCCTCCAAGAACCTTTATCCAAGTTGATTGATAATGTGTTTTCAGCCTTCATTTCACTAATAGTCAACTCATCCACAGTTACTTCAAACGCGGCAGCTAAAGATTGAACTGATTCATGGGAAACTAAGCCTAACTTTTCAATTCGCTGAATTGTTCGCAAACTAAGACTACAAATATCAGCCAGTTGACTTTGAGTCCAGCCTCTTTTATTTCTTTCTACTTTTATTAAATTTATATCTACGTTCATATCCATAATTATCTCCTTGAAGTTGTTTTGATAACAATCTCAAAAAAATATAACTCCGTATACGTTAAACATATGACATTTGAAATGTGACACATGTGACAGAGGCATATAACGCCTAAATAACAGGCTAAGTAATGGTTGGCTATAATTGTGTAGCGAAGCGAAACGTAGCCAACTGTTACGTGTCCTTGTTTATTTTCTTGTTATGTAACTATTTAACCGCTATATGAACTTCTATTTCGTTTCCATTTGGGTAAAACTCAAAGTCAGTTGAGTAAAGTCTTTGATGTTCCACTTTACCTTGAGAAAAATAATTCCAAACCTCTGTCCAAGCATCAATAGCTATTTGAGGCATTTCCCCTTTATACTTAAATACAAGGTAATTTCCTTCAGGAATGGTTTTTGATTCTAGGTTTGAACTAGATGGAAAAGAGGCGCCGTCAAAACCAGCAAGAACAGTAAACTGTCCAGTGTGATCTGATTCATAATCTGAATATACGCCGTATACTCTTTCACCATTTTTATAATCTACAGGGACAGTCTCATCAAAGGTTTGCCATAAAGCCCCAATCTTACCTTTATTTGGATCCATCTCAGTTGCATTATCAGTTCTAGCACTCAACCCATTTATATTTTTTTCTGAAACAAACCTTAATTCCATCTCAATACTCTCCTAGTTACATAACAATTTTATAGTGCGCTCATCGCGCATATATCTGCCAATGTCACGCTCATGTATTCAATAATTCTTTTTTAACAAATAACTTAATACATTGCTATATATAATTTTTTATTAGCACTCAAACTATTAATAAAAGAGAAAATGCGCTCGTCGCTCATTTTCTTGAATATGGGAGCAGCACAACTGTACTGTATATAAAAACAGCACTATTATTGGTGGTAATATGAAAACACGTTCTCCATTTTTAAATTATATAGCCGATTATATGTTGGTACGTCAGTATTCATTACGCACCGTAGATACGTACCTAAGATGGATTGCATCTTATATCCATTTTCATAATAAACGCCATCCCGCCTCAATGGGAGACAATGAAGTCGAGCGCTACTTAGAACATTTAGTGTTAAAGCAAAACGTTGCACCACGTACGCAAGCTACCGCACTCAATTCATTGTCATTTTTATACAAGCACATAATAAAAAAAGAACTCTCATTAAATTTAAATTTTGCCCGTAGTAAAAAACAAGCAAAGCTCCCTGTAGTGATGACCCCAGAGGAAGTTA
>NZ_JACGWD010000002.1:0-129204 GCF_014077565.1 Pseudoalteromonas sp. 5Ae-yellow | reverse complement strand
ATATGCGCGGATTACATCAAGGTCAGAAGTAATAATCTTCACTAAAAGACCGTATATATGACAGCAAACCTGTCCCTGCTATCGTTGAATGACACCTTGCAATACTGGAGGAGACCATATATGAACTTTGGATAATAAATCTATCTCAAGCAGAGCTCTGGTTAGTTAAATACTTAAAAAGCACGGTTTTCTAATTTAGAAGCCGTGCTTTTTTGTGTTTTATAAACGCTTAATCTAAATTAAATAGTAACCACTATGCGACCGTTAATTTCACCTTTGAGCATATCATCAAAAATTTCGTTAATGTCCTCTAAACGCTTTTCTTCAATAATTGCTTTTACTTTACCTTGAGCGGCAAATTCCAAGCATTCTTGCAAATCTTTACGTGTACCAACAATAGAGCCAACTACTGACACACCATTAAGGACAGTATCAAAAATAGGAAGTGGCATATCCTCTGCAGGTAATCCCACTAATACGCATTTACCGCCACGGCGTACACTTTTATAGGCTTGTTCAAACCCCGCTTTAGACACCGCAGTACACACAACACCATGAGCGCCACCTACTTGTTCAAAAATAGCTTCGCTTGGAACCACCTCTTTAAAATCGAGTGTTATATCTGCGCCTAGCTCTTTAGCAAGCGCGAGTTTTTCTTTACCTGTATCAACAGCTATTACATTAAAACCCATTGCTTTAGCGTACTGTACTGCTAAATGACCAAGCCCGCCCACACCAACAATAGCAACCCACTGCCCTGGTTTAGCACCGGATACTTTTAATGCTTTATAGGTTGTAACACCTGCACAAAATAATGGAGCAGCCTCAGAAAAACCGAGTTCTTCTGGTATTTTTACAACGTAGTCGCCATGCGCTAAACAATATTCTGCATAACTACCGTCAATAGAATAGCCAGTATTGTGCTGCGATAAACACAGTGTTTCTTTGCCATCTAGGCAAAACTCACAGTACCCACATGCACTATAGAGCCAAGGAATACCCACTCTATCGCCAACTTCTAAGTGCTTAATGTTGCTTCCGACTTTTTCGATAACACCGACACCTTCGTGCCCTGGTACTAATGGCATTTTTGGTTTTACTGGCCAATCCCCATGACAGGCATGTAAATCTGTATGGCAAACACCACAGGCCGCTATTTTTACTAAAACATCGTTTATTCCCACCTCAGGAATTGGTAGGTCTGTTATTTCTAATTTACCTTTGTATTGAGTATTAATTGCAGCTTTCATAGTCATTCCATCGTATGTGAAAAAAATTAAAAATAAGGATTTATTTACGTATTGTTGTGTACAACATATCCCAATATAGATGTATAAATATTAATCTAAATCATATTTTAGTCATTTAAATTAACTTATAAGCCTGCTAAGAACTTGCTATCCATAATGAGCGTGCTAGCATTTACTTTCTGAAATTACTGAAAGTTACTAAGCTATGAGTTTATCCGAAAAGAATTTTGCCTTTGTAATGCATTGTGGTGAGATGGGCAGCCGCTGGGGATTCAATCGTACGATCGGACAAATGTGTGGTTTGCTGATTATTACTAAAAACCCAATGACAGCTAATGAGATTGCAGATGCACTTAGTATTTCTCGCGGTAATGTAAGTATGGGCATTAAAGAGCTGCAATCGTGGCAGTTAATTAAAGTACAGCATATTCCTGGCGATCGTAAAGAGTACTACGCCCCTGCTGGCGATATTTGGGATATGGCAAATCGCGTATTTGAAGAACGTAAAAAACGCGAAATTGAGCCCACCTTAACGCTACTACGCGATAACTTATTAGACGAAGCCAGTAACGACGATGAACTTTACGCACAAAAACAAATGGGTGAGATTCACAACCTACTTGAAACCGTCACTAAATGGTCATCAGAACTACAGCGTTTAACGCCAGAGCAACTTAATAAGCTAATGAAGCTAGGTTCTGGAATTGGTAAAGTTATTGACCTAAAAGAAAAGATATTCAAAAAAGAATAAAGCCGCAATTGCGGCTTTATTTATAGGTATATTTTAAAAATTAGATTTTTGGATAACCAATTCTATCCGACAAGTAACCTACACTAGTAGCAAAGTAATACGAGCGATTCCAATGCATAAACACTTTGTAGTTATCGTACGCTAAGTACATACGGCCATTTATATCATCAGGCATAACCAGCGCAGCACGTACGTCTACATTAGGTAAATCAGAGCCATCAGCTTTACGTACACCCAGTGCTTGCCAATCAGCTAATGAGCGCTCTGAGTCGTTCCAATATTCTAACCACTGCTTGCGAGTTTTTGTACCACGCACTAAAACGTATTTACTATCAAAGTTTTCAGGTAACTGAACTTGGCGACCCCACGTAAGAGAGTCGTTCCAGCCTTCTTGCTTTAGATAATTAGCAATTGAGGCAAAAGCATCTTCTTTTGTAGTCCAAATATCTTTACGACCATCGTTGTTGTAATCAACCGCGTAAGCATTAAAAGAGGTAGGCATAAATTGCGTTTGCCCCATTGCGCCTGCCCAAGAGCCTTTAAATTTATCAAGCGTTATGTGGCCCGACTTTAAAATATCCAGTGCAGCCCAAAGTTGGCGCTTATAAAGTGCTTCTCGGCGTCCATCAAAAGCAAGTGTCACTAATGATGAAATAACGTTATGACCGCCTTGAATTGTACCAAAGTTACTTTCAAGGCCCCAAAGCGCGACTATAAAGCGTGCTTGTACGCCAAACTCTTTCGCTACTTTTTCAAGTACCTCTTTGTTTTCTGCGTAAAGCTTACGTGCGCGGTCAATTTTCCATTGTGGTACACGTTTTGGTAAATACGTTTCAAGGGTTTCTTTTACTTCTGGCTGGTTTTTGTCAGCCGAAACGACTTTTTCTTTATACGTTGCTGTTGCAAACGCATCGTCAATAAGTTTGGCTTCGTAACCTTTTGCGATAGCTTCTTGCTTTAAACTCGCTAAATAATCTTGAAATTCAGCCTGAGTTTTTGCCATAACAGGTGAGCTTAAACATACACCACATAATATAACGATAAGTTTTTTAATCACTATCAACTCCATTGTCTTTTCGTAATTGGCTTAGCAAATTTTGCTCAGGTGGTGGAATTTGTAAGTAGTAGCCTTTATCAGGATTTGATAACGCTGCTTTTACAGTTTCTAAATCTGCCCCACCCAAATGCTCACGTTTTGCTAAATTGATGATCATCACATAAACAGGTTGACCAAACATGGTCATCAAAGGTTCCGGAACTTTACTAAAATCATCTCTTTTTTCAACAAATAAGAACGTATCCGCTTTTTTCTTACTTTTATATACTGCAGTGAGCATTATGGCCCTATAAATTCTTGCTTAACAATGCCGCACACTATAACATGAGAGTAATAATAAGTTAGAAAAATTAGATTAGAAATTTCAATAAAGGCCCTATTCAGCCTACGTTTATCTAAAATTAATTTCTAATCAGACAAATCAATTGAGCGTGTATGTCGGACCAAATTTTTGAGTTAAAAGGGAATCTTTTTACGTTATCAGTTTTGCATCTTTATAGTACTGATATAAACCTTTTAGCAGAACAACTGTATGTAAAAATAGCCCAGGCCCCTAAGTTTTTTGAGGGTGCGCCTATTGTCGTTAATTTAATTGAAATTAAAAACAGTTCACTTGATTTTGTTCACTTAAAATCATTAATCGAGCGAATGAGTTTTAATGCGGTTGGTGTGTGTAATGGCTCAGATGAGCAACATACTCAAGCAAAGGCCGCTGGCTTATCTGTTTTAAATTATTCACAAGACGTTAAGAGCGAACCTGTTAAACAAGAGCCCAATACATCGATTGTAGAAAAAACGGTGCATTTACCAGCGCAAATTATCAGCGGTACAGTTCGCTCTGGACAACAAGTTTATGCAAAAGATAGAGATTTGATAGTACTTGGCGCAGTTAGTCATGGTGCGGAAGTCATTGCCGATGGGAATGTGCATATTTATGGCACGCTACGCGGTCGCGCTATTGCAGGCGCAAAAGGTTTTAAAGAAGCACACATTTTTTGCCAAAAACTTGAAGCCGAGCTGGTTTCAATAGATGGTAACTACTGGATCAGTGATTCGCTACAAGGTGAACATTGGGGAAATGCAGTGCAAATACAACAAAAAGACGAATCATTAGAAATTTCAGCTTTGGTTAAAGGATAAATCTCATGGCAAAAGTAATTGTCGTTACCTCAGGTAAAGGCGGTGTTGGTAAAACAACATCAAGTGCTGCAATTGGCACAGGCTTAGCGTTAAAAGGCTATAAAACAGTTATTATCGACTTTGATATTGGTTTACGTAACTTAGATTTAATTATGGGTTGTGAACGCCGCGTTGTTTATGACTTTGTAAATGTAATTAATGGTGAGGCAAACCTTAACCAAGCGCTTATTAAAGATAAACGTGTAGATAAATTATTTTTACTACCTGCTTCACAAACTCGTGATAAAGATGCTTTAACACGTGAAGGTGTTGAACGCGTACTAAATGAACTAAAAGAAGACTTTGATTACATAGTATGTGATTCACCAGCAGGTATTGAAGCTGGCGCTATGATGGCAATGTACTTTGCTGATGAAGCAATTGTTACAACAAACCCAGAAGTGTCGTCAGTTCGAGATTCAGATCGTATTTTAGGTATTTTACACAGCAAATCAAAACGTGCTGAAGAAGGCCTAGAAAATATTAAAGAACACTTACTATTAACACGCTATAACCCTGGTCGTGTTGAAAAAGGTGAAATGCTATCGGTAGAAGATGTGCAAGATATTCTGTCAATCCCATTATTAGGGGTTATTCCTGAATCGCAAGCGGTATTAAGTGCTTCAAACTCAGGCCAACCTGTTATATTGGATACAGAATCTGATGCAGGCCAAGCTTATTCTGATGCAATTAACCGCTTACTAGGTGAAACCGTCGATTTTCGCTTCTTAGACGTTGAGAAAAAAGGCTTATTTAAACGGATTTTTGGAGGTTAACGTGTCTTTACTTGACTACTTCCGCTCAGAAAAGAAAAACAGTGCGTCACTAGCAAAAGAGCGATTGCAGATCATTGTCGCGCACGAGCGTTCTCAACGAGGAACGCCGGATTACTTACCACAATTAAAACAAGATATTTTAGATGTGATCCGTAAATACGTGAACGTAAGTACCGATGCAGTTCAGGTTCAGTTTGATCAAAACGAAGACGATTTAGCCGTACTTGAGCTAAACGTTACACTACCTGATGAAGAAAAGAAGTAATTGAAGAAAGGGCGCTTTATAAGCGCCCTCTTTATTTTCTTTTACTTTGTAATAACTTTCTAAATATCTACGTTTTAATCCCTTGCATGCAACTAAAACTTTTCTACTATGTAACACAAAAATTATAGATAATACCAATTCGCTTAATTAAGTGATCTATTTTGAGGATGGAAAAACGTGTTGATAGCTAGGCAAAAAAATCGCTATTTAGTTGTTCTAAATGAGATTTTTTTAACACAGGTAACGACACGTTTAGCGCCGCAAAATGATTAAGTATTATTGCGGATTGGTATAAGTATTACACAGTAAAAAAATATCTAGTCTTAAGTATCCCATTCTTTTAAAGCGTCTTTAACATAGGTATAACGCCAAGAGCTTAATAAATCAGGTTTTATATGACTTTGTTTTTGCTCATTAGTTAACTTCCAATTCCAACTAATCAATTGATTAATTTGCTTTTTAGAGGCCATAACGTCTTCTGGTATATTGTGCTCTTTAGCGACTTTAGTGATCTTTTGTTTAATATCTTTGGCTACTTTCTTATAAATAGGAAAATCAATTAAGCGCTTAAGCACTTCAGGATGCTCAGCATCTGGTACTGCTTTGGCAACTTCAATACACTTGATTATATCTACACCAGAGCGATTAACTTCAATAGCTTCAACTCCTGGAATTTGACGTAGTGCATTTAAACTTGAAGGACCACGTTTGGCAATTTCAGTCATGTTATGTTCTTTTAACACAAAATTTAGCGCTAAATTTTTCTTAATGGCTTTGTTTCTGCGCCATACAGCAAGTTCTTTTAAAACCGCGAGTTCGTGCGGTTTGAGTTGCCATGCATTTTTAATATCTTTATATAAAAGCTCGTCTGGTGTTTGAAATGCACGTTTTTTAGCTATCAGCTCACTCTCGTTTATTACAATGTCAAAGAACCCAGCAGCATTAATACGCTCTATAATCAGCTCGAAACACGGCAATAAGTAAAAAGTATCTGCAGCAGCATAATCTAATTGTTTTTTAGTTAACGGACGTTGCAGCCAGTTAGTGCGTGACTCACTTTTATCTATTTCAATACCTTGCAACTCTTTTACCATAAGGGCAAAGCCCATACAGTTACCTTCCCCAAGTAGCTGCAACGCAAATTGTGTATCAAAAAGTGGGGATGGAACAAAGCCTGCGTATTTTTGAAAAACCTCAATATCTTCTGAAGGAGAATGCAGTACTTTTAAAACACTAGGATCTTTTAGTATTTCCCAAAAATCGAATAATGAGAGCTCAGCTAACGGATCGATAAGCGCTAAATGCTCACCATCAAAAACTTGGATAAGTGCAACTTCTGGATACAAAGTGCGACGACGCATAAACTCAGTATCAATAGCTAAAATAGGCTTATTTTTTATTTGTTCAACAAAAGTGTTCAGTTGATTTTGGGTTTCGATCAATTGGTATTGCACTTAATCTCCTACAATAAAAAAGCCGACATATGTCGGCTTTTTTATAGGTTGCTAATCTTTCAAGGCTCTTCGGAGTATTTTACCTACGTTAGTTTTAGGTAACTCATCCCTAAACTCTACCAGTTTTGGGACCTTGTAATTAGTTAAATTATCACGACAGTGACTTATTATATCTTTTTCAGTTAAAGAAGGGTCTTTTTTAACAACAAAAACTTTAACTTGTTCACCACTTACATCGTGAGGAATACCAATAGCAGCAACTTCAAGCACACCTTCGTGCATAGCCACTACCTCTTCTATCTCATTAGGGAAAACATTAAAGCCAGATACAATGATCATGTCTTTTTTGCGATCTACAATAAAGAAGAAACCTTCATCGTCATAAGTTGCAATATCACCTGTTGCAAACCAGCCATCTTTTAAACATTCAGCTGTTGCATCTGGTCGCTTGTAATAGCCCACCATAACCTGCGGGCCTTTCACACACATTTCACCCGGTTCACCTTTAGCGGCTTCTTCACCGTTATCAAGTATTAGCTTAATCTCAGTATTAGGCGCAGGCAAACCAATAGAGCCATTATATGCTTCTAAATCATAAGGACTAATAGTTACTAATGGAGAACATTCTGTAAGGCCATAGCCTTCCATTAATTTCGAGCCAGTCACTTTTTGCCATTTTTCAGCAACAGGACGTTGCACGGCCATACCGCCACCAAGTGACATTTTTAAATGACTGAAATCAAGCTCAGCAAAACCTGGTGTGTTTAATAAACCGTTAAATAACGTATTAACACCAGTAATAGCAGTGAATTTATGCTGACCTAGCTCTTTAACAAACCCAGGCATATCTCGTGGATTTGTGATTAATATATTTAAACCACCGTACTTCATAAACGTCAGGCAGTTAGCTGTTAAAGCAAATATATGATAAAGCGGTAAAGCGGTAACAACAACTTCTGTACCACGATTTAACACTTTGTCTAAACAGCCTGAAACCTGCTCAAGGTTACCAACCATATTGCCATGGCTCAGCATTGCCCCTTTTGATACACCTGTTGTGCCACCGGTGTACTGTAAAAAAGCAAGATCGGACAAGCTCATTTCAGGACGTGTATATTTAGTTTCGTCTGCAGCTAAAACGTCTGAAAAGTTAATTGTGTTTGGTAAGTTGAACTTTGGCACCATTTTTTTAATGTGCTTCACAACAAAGTTAACTATGTGCTTTTTAAGCCCACCAACCATGTCGCCTACTTGCGTTACTACAATGTGTTTAACATCAGTGTGCGCAAGTGACTTTTCAAGTGTGTCAGCAAAGTTTGCTAAAATGAAAATAGCGGTAGTGTCAGAATCCTTTAGCTGATGCTCTAATTCACGCACAGTGTAAAGTGGGTTAACATTTACAACCACACAACCTGCACGTAAAATACCTAAAATGGTGACTGGCGTTTGTAGTAAGTTAGGCATCATTACGGCAACTTTGTCGCCTTTTTTAAGACCTAAATCATTTTGAATGTAGGAAGCAACTTTTTTTGTTGCTGTATCTATTTCGCTATAAGACAGCGTTTTACCCATATTAGTAAATGCAGGTAAATCGGTGTAGTCAGTAAAACTTTTTTCGAACACTTCGAGTAACGAGTTGTAATGCTCAGGATCGATTGTTTCAGGCATACCCTCTGGGTAGCGCTTAAGCCAGATTTTTTCCACTCTTAGCCCCTGTTTATAATTATATTTTTATTAACCTTAATCTAAGTAAGGCGCTTTAACAATTGAGCAAATACTCTAATGGAGGAATAATCCCACATTTTACGTAAACTTACAATTAACATGCACCATTTTGCAGCATAAAGTCTTGAATATGCTTAAAACAGTGTTCACTACTTTGCATATGACAGTGGTGCCCACCATCTACATTAATTACCTTTAAGCTATTGTAATAACTAATATACTTTGCCAGATTTTGTTTTACAAACGAATAACCTTCGTTACCTAAAATTAATTGACACGGTGCAATTAAATCTTTTATTGCACCAATACATTGCGCCTCATCAAACCTAAAACCTGAGTGATTTTTAAGCTTTGGATCAGTTGTTAATGTATAACCATCTAAAACCGATTTTATATTTCGCTGCATTAAAAGAGCAATAAGCTCATTATTCAAATCGGTTGTTTGAGCACGTGCTTCATAAATAAGCTCTTTCGATTTATAAACTCTCTGCTTCTTATTTTTTAAACGCGCTCTATTTAATACTGCACTTTTTAGCTGTTCACATACGCCTTCGCTAGGAGTTGTAACACACCCAATCCCCTCAATAAAGGTAACAGATTTTACATAATCACCAAAGCAACTAGCAAAAAGCCCTGCAACCATGGCTCCCATCGAATGCCCAACTAAATGAACTTTTTTAACACCAAGCGCATTAATAAGTTGGTACACATCATCAATATAATCAACAAAATAATAATGTGCATCATCACTTCGCCAAGATGATAAACCATGCCCAACAAAATCAATACAGTACCAAGTGTGCTTTGGCTTAGCTTTACTTAACATTGGTATAAAACTGTGGCAATTATCTAACCAACCATGCAACGCTATTACTATTTCATCCCCAGAACCTACTTTTAAGCCATGAATATTCAAGTTATTGGTTTCAATATTAAATGGCTGCACGGCAAGTCCTTTATTAATTTAGAGCATCATTATTTATAGCATACAAGTTGTCAGACCACTAACCGAGAAAATGGTGCAAAATTCGCTATTTAATTATCTTGATGATCTAAAGAAAGCAAAAAATATAAAATAAATTTTAAACAATATCATAAGTTTAATTACAAAAAAAATAAGCTGATCTTTTTAAATATGTTTGCTTTGTATACCTTTTAAACAATTAAAAGGTGATAGCATTATATGTAGTTAAGCTATAACCAGTATAATTTAAATAAATAGAACTAACAGCGTTAACTACAATTCTATTCATATAACCCCAAATTATAAATATCTTAGATATTCATTTATTTATCATACTATCTGTATACAATATCAGCGGCTATTAAATAAGGTACACTCATAAGGTACACAACCATGAAAAAACAGATCAGCTTATTAGCGCTTTTATGCACCGCTTCTGGTGCTTACGCAGAATCAGCACCTAAAAATGTAATTTATATGATTGGTGACGGCATGGGTCCGGCTTACACCACTGCTTATCGCTATTTTAAAGACGACCCTGCAACAAAAGAAGTAGAAGGCACGGTTTTTGACACTATTTTAAAGGGTATGGCTCGTACCTACCCTGATGACCATACTTATGTGACAGACAGCGCAGCAGGTGCTACAGCACTCAGTAGCGGTCATAAAAGTTACAATGGCGCAATTGCAGTAGATACAGACAAAAAATCAGTTAAAACCATGCTTGAAATAGCAAAAGAGCGCGGTATGACAACAGCGCTTGTAGCAACTTCACAAATTAACCACGCAACTCCAGCAAGTTTTGCGGCGCATAATGAATCACGTAATAATTATAATGACATTGCCAATGATTACATCGACAACAAAATTGCGGGTAAATTACCGGTTGATTTAATGCTTGGTGGCGGTACTAAATACTTCATTCGTGATGACCGTAATTTAGTTGATGAATTTAAAGCCGCTGGTTATCAATATGGCGACGACATTAAAAACCTAGGGCAAATTACACAAATACCTGCAATTGGTTTATACGCATCTAAAGGCTTACCTTTTGCATTAGATGAAAACCCAACTCGTCTTACTCAGTTAACGTCTAAAGCACTTGGTTTATTAGATAATCAAAACAAAGAAGGCTTTTTTGTGATGATTGAGGGCAGCCAAATTGATTGGTGTGGTCACTCTAACGATATAGCCTGTGCAATGGCTGAGATGGATGATTTTGCTAAATCAATCGAAAAAGCAAAAGCCTATGTTGATAAAAATAAAGATACTATATTAGTCATAACGGCCGATCATTCAACAGGCGGGTTAACCCTTGGCGCACATGGTCAATACAAATGGGAAACTGATGTAGTAAAAGGTGTTAAAGCAACTGCTGATAAACTAACTCAACTTTTACTGGATTCTGATGATTTAAAGCCAGTATGGACTGCTAACACCAATATTGAATTTACAACTGAAAACCAAATAAAACTTGAGCAAGCTAAAAAAATGGGTGAAAAAGCGCTTAATTTAGCTGTTAAGAGTATTATTAGCGATGCAAGCTTTACTGGCTGGACAACAGGCGGACATACTGCTGTAGACGTGCAGGTATTTGCCTATGGTAAAGGCAGTGAACAATTTATTGGTTCACAAAATAATACTGATATAGCAGATAAGCTGATTGGCTTTATTAAGCAGTAAGCTTTACGTACTTTTGAACACAAAAAGCCCGAACAAATGTTCGGGCTTTTTATTAAATTTTATAGCTGTATTTATCTAAAGCGCTTAAATAAGCGTTAAGCGTATATATCAACGCCTATTAAATTTTGTACTTCTGCTCTGCGTTCTAAATTAGCAAATTCAGTATAAGTAGAAATCGCTTTGCTTACTTGAGCTGTCGGTTGGTCGTAAATTGTTTGGCTGTATTCATTGCTTTTAGCACTGCTTTTAAACAGCTGATTAGCCAGTTCAACACCCTCAACACTGTTTTTTACGTAATCGGTATTCGTTTTTTGAGCAGCTGGCTGGTCTAATAAACTCTGTGGTTTATTAGTAACAACTTGAGTAGAGCTAACCCTACCCGGAATATCTCCGGTGTAAAAACCTGAACCAATAGGCAGCGTCATTACGCATCTCCAACCTTAATAATGCATAAAATTATGATTTAAAAACAACCAATTTGCAAATAATATGATTACTCACGTCCTGGTAGCTTTTTCCACGTTACCGTATCGCGCACATATTTAGGTTGAGCGTCACTCGCTTTTACAACGTCACCCGCTAAAAACGCGGCTTCAACATGCGCTAACATATAACGTGCATCAGGCAATGTAATATCAGTATTAATTGTCACGTTTTCAAAGTCATTAAGCGCATCAGGATAGGTTTTAAAACCTGTGCCCACTGCTACAGATGGCTCAGTGGTTGCTATATACTCATTGTTTAGTAAATCAGGTTTTATAACGCATTCTTGGTTAACTAAAAGCATTAGATTATTTTGCGCTTGGTAATGTGCAAAGTATATCTCCCCCATACGCGCATCTATACTTGGATAAACACTCAGGCTGCCGTGTTGTTCAAACGTTTGTTGAGCCATAGTAGCCAGTGTAGACACACCAACAAGCGGCAAATTAGTTGAATACGCTAAACCTTGCGCTATAGCAACACTAATACGTACACCGGTGAAACTACCTGGCCCCTGGCCAAAACCAATTACGTCTAAATCTTTTAATTTACAGTTTGCTTTAGTTAACAGTTCATCCACAAGTGGAAGTATTTTTTGGCTGTGCTGCTGCGGACACTCTTCAAAATGATGAAACGTTTGGCCCTGGTAATGTAAAACAATTGAAAGTGCTTCAGTTGAAGCATCAAGGGCAAGGATATTACTTTTGATCATTTTAGTACTCTAATTAATTTGTTTTAAAAATGTATTGGCATCTTCTAAGCTTCGCGTGCGGCGCATCGGTGGTAAGCTTTTCAAAAATACTTGGCCATATTGGCGTGTAACTAAGCGATTATCGCATATTACAAGTACACCTTTGTCTTTACTATCTCGAATTAAACGCCCTACACCTTGCTTTAGCGCAATAACAGCCTGCGGTAATTGTATGTGTGAAAAAGGGTCTTTTCCCTGCATTTGGCAATCTTGCATTTTAGCTTGTAGCAATGGATCGTCAGGGGCTGCAAATGGCAATTTGTCTATAATAACACAGCTTAACGTGCTGCCGCGTACATCAACACCTTCCCAAAAAGAAGCCGTGCCCAGTAATACCGCATTACCATGGCGAGTAAATTTCTCTAAAATTATACGCTTAGACATTTGCCCTTGCATATAAACTGGGTAGTCTATTTGTGTAGTTAGCCCTTCGGCCACTAAGTGCATCATTCGATAGCTGGTAAATAACACAAAACAACGCCCTTGCGCTGACTTTATAAGCTCAAGTGTTAATTTTACAATCGCATGCGGCATATTATCAGCGTGCGATTCGGGTAAGTAACGCGGTAAACACAGCAGCGCCTGATTAGGGTAGTCAAATGGGCTATCTACCATCATGCTTTGTTTTGGCTTTAAACCAAGGCTTGCATTAAAATGCTCTAGTTTGTTATCAACCGAAAGTGTTGCAGAAGTGAATACAAATCCTGCGCCCGTGTCTTGCATCATTTGAGCAAACTTAGCTGATACATTCAATGGCGTTATATTAATTGTTAAATAACGGCGCGTTGTTTCATACCAATAACTAAAGCCGGTTTGGGCTGTATCAAAAACCCGCTCTAACTGACCTTTAAACGCAAGTGCACGTTCAAATGGATGCTCAATTTTGTCGCTTCTATCTAGGCAAAGTTTAAGTACTTGGTAAACAAAATCTAAATCACTGATCACACGATGGAGCGCCGCGCAAATTTGTTTATCGCTTAGCTTTTCTCGCCAATCGCCACGACTGCCATCAACACCAAATTGTAATCGTAAATCAGCAACGCTTGTCTCAAGCTTGTTTAAGCTTTTACCAAGTTGCAGCATATCGGGAATTTCAGCTCTATAAATAGCACGTAAATCATTAATTAAATCTACCAACTTTTTAGTGCTTACACTTTCACCAAAGTAATCACTAGCAATTTCGCTTAACTGATGGGCTTCATCAAATATATATGCGTCGGCTTTTGGCATAAGTTCAGCAAAGCCACTTTCTTTTACAGCCATATCAGCAAAAAACAAATGGTGATTAATCACAACCACATCGGCATCGGCCGCAGTTAAACGTGCTTTGCGTATATAACAGCTTTGAAAATCTGGACACTCTTTACCTAAACAATTATCGGCTGTTGAATTTACATAAGGCAGTACTTTGGCATCATCTTCTATACCTATACAATCGGCCAAATCGCCCGATTGTGTTTCGCTTGCAAACTTAGCTACCATAGCTAGTTGATGCATTACGTCAGAGTCGTCAGTAGGTACATGTGCAACATGTTGATTAAGTCGGTAGGTGCATAGGTAATTGGCGCGCCCTTTTAATAAGGCGGTTTTTTTTGAAGCACTTAAAGCTTTAACTAGTTGCGGTAAATCTCGGTGATAAAGCTGCTCTTGTAGAGCTTTAGAACCTGTTGATATTATCGTGCGCCCTTTTGACTTAAGTGCAGGGGCTAAATATGCAAATGTTTTACCCGTACCCGTGCCTGCTTCAACAACTAATTGCGAACTGTTTTTTAATGCATCCGCAACAGCTACTGCCATATCAATTTGTGGTTGGCGAGGCGTATACCCATCTAAAGATAACGCTAAAGGCCCGGTTGCACTAAACAGCTGTTTGATAATACCAATCACTTTAAAATAAATAATAGCGGGATTTTACGTAAGCAAAGCATTAAGGGCAAGTAATTACAAAACCCACTTTTACTTTACGAATTAATACGCACTTTAATAGTGAGATTAATCATTCGATTTTACAATACACTGTGTATTTATAACGTGCATTTAATTTAATAATGACAATATTTACAAAGCCTAATTTTCTATTAACTCTTACTAAAAATAATCCGTATTAAAAGCTATATTTAGGCATAAAAACTGTGACTCTGAAATATTACAGGAGTACCATACGCGGGTTTATAATCCTCTTTTTCGTGTGTCGTTAAAAAAATAGTAAGGTTAGCCAATGAATGCTTGGTATCTCATTTGTTTTCTCTCTGCCATTGCAATTTTTATTGCTTTTGCAAACCAATATATCCTCAAAATGCAAACTACAATTGCCATTACTACAGGCTCAGTTGTTATTTCTTTATTATTAATTATTGCCGTTAAATTATTAGGCGATCAAAATGCGTTAGCCATGACCCAAATTGTTTCCAGTATTAACTTTAACGAGTTATTACTCAAAGGTATGCTCGGATTTTTACTTTATGCTGGCGCATTGGAAATTAACCTTATGGCGCTTCGTAAACAGCGCTGGGAAATAACCGCACTAGTGCTATTTTCTACTATTGCTTCCACTTTTATAGTCGGTTATTTAAGTTTTTATCTATTTGCCTTATTTGGCTTTGATGTACCGTTTATATACTGTTTATTATTTGGCGCGCTTATTAGCCCAACCGACCCTATTGCTGTACTTGCTATTATTAAACAAATGCGAGCGCCAGAAGGAATCTCAGTTCAAGTAGAAGGTGAGTCGCTATTTAACGACGGTATTGGTTTAGTAATATTTACGACCATTTTTTCGGTTGCTTTTTATGGCACCGATGCACAATTTGGCGATATAGCAGAACTCTTTTTTGTAGACGCCCTAGGCGGCATTGCGTTTGGTTTGGTTATCGCTTTGGTTGGCCACTTTTTAATTATTAACAGCCGCGATGTAAACATTCGCTTATTGATAACCTTAACTATTCCTACCGCAGGTTTTGCTGCTGCAAATATTTGGGAAATATCAGGCGCACTTGCCATGGTTACGAGTGGCATATTAATGGGTAACATTACTCGTACTAAAGCAACTGAGCGCACGGGGCCTGAAGACACTCGTTACGTAAAAGATTTTTGGCATGCAACCGATAGCTTTTTAAATGCCCTACTGTTTTTAATAATAGGTATGCTAATAGTGACGATGCCAATCACGCTTGGTGAAATTGGCTTAGGCTTACTAATGGTACCTGCAGTATTACTAGCACGCTTTATTAGCGTAGGCGCACCCTTTGTTATCTTTAAACGCTTTAGAAGTTACGATAAACACAGCGTTAAAATTTTAACCTGGGGTGGGCTACGCGGTGGTCTTGCACTGGCAATGGCGGCAGCAATCCCGCGCGAGCAAGTTTTTGTAGGCGGCTCTGACCTACATAACCTAATCGTTATTGTTACCTACGTTGTGGTTATATTTTCTATTATTGTACAAGGCTTAACTATTTCGCCGCTTATTCAAAGCAGCATTAAGTCAGCTGAGCAAGCAAAGTAATAAATGCTTTGTGAGCAATCAACTCAGTAACCAAGTTATTATACAAATCACTTGGTTACTGTTACTCACGTGTTACAAAAACACTTTAAAGTTCTATAAATTGTTATCCTTTTTATTTATCTTCTTTGTTTAAATTAATCCGCTTGAAATGCAAATGAAAACAATTATAATTTTGGCTTTTCCTCTGTAGGGCTTTTCGATGTCCATAAATAATTCTCACATGTTTTTAAATTTTGTGTCTCTGAGCAAACGACAATTTCAATGTTTTTTTATGCTTTTTATAATGGTCATGGCAAGCTTTAGTGTTTCAGCCTCGCCTAATGAGCAAACAAAAATAAAACAAATTGCACAGCTTGCAGAGTATGTAGGTGTTGATTACGTGGCAGCTGTTGGGAATGGTGAAATACTAGACCCCGACGAATATCAAGAAATGACTGAATTTTCGCACGTTATTATTGAGCAAGCTGGACAGCTATCAAGCCAAACCAATGAGTTTGATACAGTAAAGGCACAAGCTAAAGCCCTGCATACAGCGATTGCCAATAAAGCGAGTGTTGCCGATGTACGTGCAGCAAGCTCAGCGCTTCGTGAGTCGCTACTTACCTTTATGCCGCAACTATCGTTACCTACATCACTACTTCCTGTTGAGCAAACCAAAGCGCTTTTTTCTGCTAACTGTTCAATGTGTCACGGCCCTAGTGGTCAAGGCGACGGCCCGCTTGCAAAAAACTTATCGCCAGAGCCTACCAACTTTACCGATGAAGAACGCGCAACTAACCGCTCATTAATGGGGTTATTTGACGCTGTAAGTAACGGCATTGACGACACACCTATGGTTGCTTTTACCCAATTTAATGAACAACAACGATGGTCTTTAGCTTTTTATGTAGGTAGCTTGGCATTTAAGGATGTTCAAAAACCACAAAATGTAGAACAAAATATTACCGCTTCACAGATTGTAAACCTAAACCCTGCACAATTATCGGCAGGTCAAAGTGAAGCACAAGCACATTACGTTAAATGGCTTCGTGGTAATCCAGAGCAATTATTTAGCGCTAACAAAAATCCGATAACAGTTACTCGCACGCAATTACTTGCAGCGCAAGCCGCGCATGCTAAAGGCAATTACTCACAAGCAAGTGATTTAGCAATTAGCGCATACTTAGATGGCTTTGAGCTTGTTGAAAACAACTTAAATGCCTACGACGAAACACTGCGTAAAAACATCGAAGTACAACTGATGAACCTGCGCCAAACATTCAAAAACGAAAAAGATACAGCCGTCGTTGCCGAAAAAGTAAGTGCAGCACTAACACAACTCGCTAAAGCAGATAGCATGCTAAACGAAACCAAGCTAACTGATGGCGCTCTACTTTCAGCGAGTTTAATAATATTACTGCGAGAAGGCTTAGAAGCACTCTTAGTTATTATTGCCCTTATGACTGTGCTAATTAAAACTAAACGCAAAGATGCGCTAAAATATGTACATATTGGTTGGATAACAGCACTTATTGCAGGTGGTTTAACGTGGGCTGCTGCGCAAACATTAATAGAAATAAGTGGTGCGAGCCGCGAAGTTATGGAAGGTGTTGGCGCATTGTTTGCCGCTGTAATTTTACTGTATGTTGGCGTATGGATGCACAGTAAAACAAGTGCGCAGCAATGGCAAAAATACATAAAAGACAATATAGATAAGCGCCTTGAGTCGGGTACATTATGGGGATTAGCGGGGCTTTCTTTTATTGCCGTATACCGTGAAGTATTCGAAACCGTATTGTTTTATCAGTCTTTATTAACGCAAAGCTCACCTGCTCAATATTCATCTATTGCATCGGGTTTTGCGATAGCTATAGCAATACTGGCTATTATTACGTGGGTATTAATTAAATACTCAATTAAATTACCGGTGGCTAAGTTTTTTGCCATTACCACTTACCTACTATTTGCACTCTCGTTTGTGCTTATGGGCAAAGCCGTTATTGCATTACAAGAGGCCGATATAATAGGTATTGCGTCGCTGCCGATGAGCTTTGATATAGCATGGCTTGGTATAAAATCGACATGGCAAGGTATTGTGGCTCAAGTATGTGTGTTCGCTATATTTAGCTTTTATATATTTAAAGGCAAAAACCAAGAGTAATGCCTATCTGCTTAAGAGTTTAAGCTAATTGGCATAGGCAAAATACATAGTAAAAAGGCCCGCAAGGGCCTTTTTGCGTTAATTGCTTATGTATTTAGTAAAGTTGGTATTATCAAGCCCATGTATCTAAATGGGGATTTTCGTCATCGTCTACGTTAGACTTTTTTTTACTATTTTGGTCGTCAAGCATATTGAGCTTTTTCTTTTTTTGTAACTCACGCCTTTTTTTATTCTCTAGCTCAACTTTTTCAGCGGCCGATCCACTTTGCACACCCGCAATATGAAAAGCACTTTTTGACTCAACTTCTAGTCTGGTTATTCTTCCTAAATAAGGAATCATGATATCCATACACACTTCCTTAGTTTACTGTTAAATTATCTAAACGCTTGGTTTGGCTAATAAACAAACAAATATATGCAAAAAATGCACTTCCCTTCTTAATATTATCGACAGTTATAAGATATGCTTTAATTAAGCTAAAAAAAACTTGCCATAATATGGCTGTTTATGTTTTTATGAATGCGAAATTTATTTAAACAGATAACAACTGAACGTTACTATAACAACGAGCAGTTAAATAGGATAAAAAATGCGCTTAAACCTGACAACAGTACATCATCACCACCATTCACCGGAATAACCTGTCAGGTCTTTCGCTGAGAGGTTATTCCTAAAAGGAACCTCTGGCGATTCAAAAAACATTGATTCATTTTCGCCCTGAGGTTCCCCTCGGGGTTTTTAGTTTTTAAATTAAAGGAAAATGAATAATGAGTAACACAAATCGTCTACGTATCGCCATCCAAAAAGGCGGCCGCCTATCTAAAGATTGTCAAGATCTGTTAAAACAGTTAGGTGTTAAACTTAACCTTCGTGAACAACGCTTAATTGCACACTCAACTAATATGCCAATTGACGTACTACGTGTGCGCGATGACGATATTCCTGGTTTAGTAATGGACGGTGTATGTGATTTAGGTATTGTTGGCGAAAACGTACTAGTAGAAGTTCAAGCAGAGCGTGAACGCCAAGGTGTTCCAAGCGAAGTAAACAAACTTTCAAAACTAGATTTTGGTTACTGTCGTCTTGCACTTGCATGGCCACAAGAGCTAGGCGCTCGCGATAAGAGCTGGTTTGAAGGCAAACGTATTGCAACTACCTACCCAGAAATTTTAACTCAGTGGTTAAAGCGCGAAGGCATCAACGCAAGTACAGTAATGCTTACAGGCTCTGTTGAAGTAGCACCACGTGCAGGTTTATCTGATGCAATTTGTGATTTAGTATCTACTGGCGCAACACTTGAAGCTAACGGCTTAATTCAAGGTGATACAATTTTAGAATCAAACGCATGTTTAATTCAAAATAAAGATCTGCAAGACGCTGACAAACTAGCACTAATCAATAAGCTTATGCCGCGCCTACGTGGTGTTAGACAAGCTAAAGAAAGCAAATACATCATGCTACACGCACCAAAAAACAAACTTGATGAAATTTGTGAAATTTTACCTGGTTCTGGTCAACCGACTCTACTTGCCCTTGCGGGTAATGAAGAATACGTAGCACTGCACATGGTAAGCAGCGAAACATTATTTTGGGAAACAATGGAGCAGTTAAAAGCCCTAGGCGCTAACTCTATTTTAGTTATGCCAATTGAAAAAATGATGGAGTAAGTACCATGCTTCGTTGGAATGAGGAATCTTCACAAGTACAAGCAGCGGCGCTAATGCGCCCTGCAGTTTCTGTAAGCGCAAAGGTTGAAGCAATATGCAAAACTATTTTAGCTAATGTAAAAGAGCAAGGCGATGAGGCCTTACTTAGCATGGCCAAAGAGTTTGATAATAGAGCTAACCCACGTTTGCGCGTACCGCTAGATGAAATTAACGCATCTGAGCAAGCACTAAGTGCTGAGCTTAAATACGCAATTGACACCGCTTATGCAAATGTTAAACGTTTTCACGAAGCGCAGTTGCCAAAAGATATTAAATTATCAACCCAACCAGGCGTTGTATGTGAACTGAAATATCAAGCCATCGAAGCAGTCGGTATTTATGTACCCGGTGGCAGTGCACCACTGCCATCGTCGGTTATTATGCAAGGTGTATTAGCGCAGTTAAGCGGCGCTAAAACCGTTGTACTTGCTACGCCGGTACAAGGTGATAAAGCAATTAACCCTGCTATTTTATATGCAGCTAAGTTATGTGGCATTACTACTTTGATAGAAAGTGGTGGCGCAGGCGCAATTGCAGCAATGGCTTATGGCACCGAATCGGTTCCTAAAGTAAACAAAATTTTTGGCCCAGGTAATAGCTTCGTAACAATGGCTAAACAGCTCGTTGCGCAAACTATCCCAGGTATGGCAATTGATATGCCAGCAGGTCCTTCTGAAGTATTAGTTATTGCAGATGAACGTGCAAACCCAGAATTTATAGCCGCCGATTTACTCTCACAAGCAGAGCACGGCGCAGACTCGCAAGTTATTTTACTATGTAACAGCGAAAGTATTATAGAACAAACTCAGCAGGCACTTACACGCCAGTTAGCTAATTTGAGCCGCAAAGAAACAGCCGAGCAAGCGCTCGCTAATTCTTCACTTATTTTGGTTGATTCAGTTGAGCAAGCATTTGATGTATCGGCGCAATATGGACCAGAGCACTTAATTTTACAACTAGGCGATGCAACACCTTACCTAGATAAAGTTAAAAATGCAGGCTCAGTATTTGTAGGTGACTACACACCAGAATCTGCAGGCGATTACGCATCGGGTACTAACCACGTGTTACCAACATATGGTTACAGTGCAACTTACTCGAGCTTAAACTTGCTTGATTTTTTCCGTACATACACAGTGCAAACAATTACTAAAAGTGGTTTAACGCAGCTTTCAAAAGCAATTTTACCACTTGCAGATGCAGAAGGCCTTGATGCCCACGCTAATGCGGTTTCAATTCGTTTAGAGGCAATTAAAAATGAGCAATGAGAGCGCACAAGCGTCTAGCTTATTACCTAAGAATATTGCAGCCCTTGCTGCATACAGCTCTGCAAAAAGTGAAAAGCTAACCGGTACTACGTGGCTAAATGCTAACGAAAGCCCGTATGCTAAAAATCTTGAACTGAGTATTGAGGATTTAAATCGCTACCCCGACCCACAACCGCAACTGGTTATTGACCGTTACGCCGCTTATACAGAACTTGAAAGCGAAAATGTATTAATGACGCGCGGCGCAGATGAAGGCATTGAGCTTTTAGTGCGCACATACTGTGAGCCAGCAAAAGATAGTATTGCGCTATTTTTACCAACCTACGGTATGTACAAAGTTACCGCCGATACACACAACGTTGGTATTAACGCGCTTACCCAAGAATTATTATTAAGTGGCAGTGCTGACGAAATAGTTGCAGCTGTTGGCAGCTCAAAACTGGTATTTATTTGTAACCCAAATAATCCAACGGGCAGCCTAACACCACTTGATAAAGTAAAAGCGATTGCAACAGCACTTATGGGTAAAGCACTGGTTATTGTTGACGAAGCCTATATAGAGTTTTGCCCAGAGCAAAGCGCCACAAAACTTATTAATGAGTTTAGTAATGTAGTGGTTCTGCGCACGCTTTCTAAAGCCTTTGCGCTAGCAGGGCTCAGAACGGGCTTTACGCTTGCACAAGCAGCAACACTAGCGCCAATTCGTAAAGTCATTGCGCCATATCCGGTATCAGGTGTTGTAGCAAGTATTGCAGCGCAAGCAATTGCACCCGATGCAATTACATCAATGCGCCGCCAAGTTACTATTTTAAATAGCTTAAAAGCTAAGTTGGTAGATTGGCTAAACGCCTCCCCTGCTGCATTAAAAATTCTCACTGGTGAAGGTAACTTTGTTACTTTAAAATTAGCCGATAAAAACTACTTTAGAATTGCACTTGAGCAAGGTTTGGTTATGCGCGCTTTTACACTATACGGTGAAGACGACTGGCTACGAATTTCAATTGGCAGTGAACAAGAACTTGAACAAGTAAAAATTTGGTTAGATGGCTTACAAACGCCGGCTACCGCAGCATCTTTAGCAGGAAACGAAGTATCATGAGTAACCCCTATTTATTTATAGACCGCGACGGCACTATTATTGAAGAGCCAATTACCGACAAACAGGTGGATAGCCTTGAAAAGCTAGCATTTTTACCTGGTGTTATTCCTGCGTTATTACAATTACAAGCCGCAGGTTACCGTTTAGTAATGGTGTCTAACCAAGATGGTTTAGGCACAGATAGCTTTCCTACTGCTGATTTTGATATAGCACAAGACAAAATGATGGACATAATGCAAAGCCAAGGCATTAGCTTTGACGAAGTATTAATTTGCCCACACTTTGATGAGCAAAACTGTGATTGCCGTAAACCTAAAACGGGCTTACTTACCGAGCTTATGCGCTCAGGCAAAGTAGACTTAGCGCGCTCTTTTGTTATTGGCGATCGCCAGACCGATATTGGCCTTGCTCAAAACTTATGTTGTGAAGGTATTTTATACGACGGCGATTGGAGTGCCATAGTAACTAAATTGACCACCGCAAACCGCGAAGGTCGTGTTACACGCAACACTAAAGAAACCCAAATTGATGTAGCCATAAACTTAGATCAAACTAAAAATGGCAGCATAGACACCGGACTTGGCTTTTTTGATCACATGCTTGATCAAATTCGCACCCACGCAAACATTGGTTTAAACATTAAAGCCAAAGGCGATTTACACATAGACGAGCACCACCTTGTTGAAGACATTGGTATTGCTCTTGGTGTCGCACTTAAACAAGCACTTGGCACTAAATCGCAAATTGCACGCTATGGTTTTGCGCTTCCTATGGACGAGTGTAAAGCCGAAGCACAAATTGATTTATCAGGTCGTGCATCATTTGTATTAAACGCTAACTTTAGCCGCGAAAAAGCAGGCGACTTAGACGTGCAAATGGTTGAGCACTTTTTCAAAAGCTTGAGTGATAACGCCGCTATTAGCCTTATTTTATCGGTAAGCGACGGTAACTGTCATCACCAAGTAGAAGGCTTATTTAAAGCGTTTTCACGTGCTCTTCGTATGGCAGTTGCACAAGACACGACCCAACAAACAGCCAGCTCTAAGGGATGTTTATGATTGCCATAATTAATACCGGTTGTGCCAATATAAATTCAGTACGCTTTGCGTTTGAACGCTTAGGCCAAACGCCAACAGTAATTACTTCACCAGAGCAATTAGCGGGTTTTGAGCGCGCTATATTGCCAGGTGTAGGTCACGCGTCGGTTGCTATGAAACGCCTAGTAGATAACGGCTGGCAACAAGCCATAAATGAATACCAGCGCCCGCTTATGGGTATTTGTTTAGGTATGCAGTTACTGTGCGAAAGCACCGAAGAAGGTAACGTACAGTGCCTAGGTAAAATACCAGGGCAAGTAAAAGCGCTTGATGTAGGCAATTTAACGTCGCCGCATATGGGTTGGAATAACTTAAGCGTTAACAAAGAGCATGCATTAACTAAAGGGCTAACGCTTGATGAGCAAGTGTATTTTGTTCACAGCTTTGCGCACACCGTAAACGACGCCACACTAGTGAGCGGCGAATATGGTCAAACCTTTTCAGCCATTGTTGCTAAAGACAATTATGCAGGCATGCAATTTCACCCAGAGCGCAGCGCAAAAGTTGGCGCACGTTTATTACAAAATTTTGTTGATTGGCAGTTATAAGGCTGCCCATTAACTAACAAAAAAGAGATTATTTGTGATTATTCCAGCATTAGACGTATTACAAAATCAAATTGTGCGCTTGTACCAAGGTAAATACGACACAGCACAGTTTTACCCTTTCGAACTTGGCGCGCGTTTAAAAGAATACGCCGACAGTGGCGCAGGTAAACTACACCTTGTTGATTTAGAAGGTGCACGCGATCCAAGTAAAAAACAGTGGAAACATATTCAAGCTGCAACCAAAGCACTTAACGTACCGTACCAAGTGGGCGGCGGTATTCGCTCAGAGCAAGATGTAAGTGATTGGCTAAAAGCCGGTGCAAACCAAGTTGTTATTGGTTCAATGGCAGTAGAAAAACGCGAACAAGTAAAAGCCTGGATTGAGCAATTTGGCGCAGAGCATTTTGTAATTGCTCTTGATGTAAATAAAACAGCCACGGGCTGGGCACCTGCTACGCACGGTTGGTTAAGTGAATCTGAATTTGGTTTACTTGAGCTGGTAGATTTTTATGTGAGCTTAGGTGTTATTGATTTTTTATGCACGGACATCAGTAAAGATGGCACCATGACGGGCCCATCATTTGAGCTTTACGAAGACCTAACTCGCCACAACAGCACAATTAAAGTGCAAGCCTCAGGTGGCGTAAGCTCACTAGATGACATTAAAAAGCTTAAAGAGCTTGGTGTGGGCGGCGTTATTTTAGGTAAGTCATTGCTTGATGGCGCATTTAGCGTTGAGGAGGCACTGGCATGTTATCAAAACGCATAATCCCGTGTTTAGACGTTAAAGACGGCCAAGTAGTTAAAGGCGTTAAGTTTAAAGGCCATGAAATAGTTGGCGATATTTTAACAATGGCTAAAGCCTACAGCGAAGCCGGTGCCGATGAACTAGTTTTTTACGAAATCAGCGCAAGCGTTGAAAAACGCCTACTCGATGTGAATTGGGTAGAGAGCATTGCACGTAATATCGATATTCCATTTTGTGTAGCGGGCGGTATTAAATCAGTGGCTGATGCAGCGCGTGTACTTGAGCGCGGTGCTGATAAAATAAGCATTAACAGCCCTGCTATTGCGCGTCCTGAACTTATTAAAGAATTACACGATGAGTTTGGTAAGCAATGTGTTGTAGTCGGCATTGATAGCTTTTTTGATGAAATTACCGGCGAGTATTTAGTGTATCAATTAACCGGCGATCCTAACGCATCAAGCCGTACGCGCTATAAAACACAAGAATGGGTTAAACGCGTACAAGACCTAGGCGCAGGCGAAATTGTATTAAACTGTATGAACCAAGATGGCGTTCGTAACGGTTACGACAACGAGCAACTAAGTAAAATTCGCGAGCTGTGTGACATTCCTTTAATCGCCTCTGGCGGTGCGGGTAGTATGCAAGATTTTGTTGATGTATTTAAACAAAGCAAAGTAGATGGTGCATTAGCCGCCAGCGTTTTTCATAAAAATGTGATTAACATTGGCGAACTAAAACAATTTTTAACCGATAACCAAGTGGCAGCAAGATTATGCAAGTAACACAACAAAACCAAGCTCAGGTCGATTTCGCTAAAAGTGACATGATCCCTGCTATTATTCAAGATGCCCGCTCTGGCGTTATTTTAATGCAAGGCTTTATGAACAGCGAAGCACTCGCTGTTACGCTTGATACCAATAAGGTAACGTTTTACTCGCGTTCAAAATCGCGTTTATGGACTAAAGGCGAGTCATCAGAGAACTACTTAAACGTAGTATCTGTGCATACCGATTGTGACTACGATTCAATTTTAGTACTTGCCAACCCAGAAGGCCCAACGTGCCACTTAGGCACACAAAGCTGTTTTGGTGATGAAGCAAAACCAAGTTTAAGCTTTTTAGCACAGTTAGAAGATGTGATTGTTGCGCGTAAAAATGACGACCCTGAAAAAAGCTACACAGCGTCATTATTTGCAAAAGACTTAAGCCGTAGCTGTCAAAAAGTAGGTGAAGAAGGCGTAGAAGTTGCCCTTGCCGCTATGAAACACGATAACGATGAGCTAACAAACGAATCTGCTGATTTAATTTATCACCTGACAGTATTACTACAACGCCAAGGCTTAGGCTTAGAAGACGTAGTTAAATGCTTGCAAGGTCGCCATAAATAGCATTAGTTGCGACTAACAAAGAGGCTCATATTTATATGGGCCTTTTTATTTTTACAGTAAATCACGTGTGATATAGTGCGTGGCTAAATTAATCGGTTACTGTGAACTATGAAAAACTATATTATTCCTTCTATTGTCGCGTTTATTTTAGCGGGCTGTACCAGCAAAACTGATCAGACTACAACTACAACAACCACTACTACAACGAATCAGTCTGTAAAAACCACAGTAACACCCGATGAATGCAGCACCATAAATAACCTAATAAATGGTTATGAGTCTGGTTTTAATTCAATCAAAACAGATAAAGTAAATAACCAGTTTACTAACCAATGGCGTACTAATACTCATATGATTGGAGCAAACTGTACGGTTACTTTAAATAAGTCAGAGCAAGCAAGCTACCAATGCCAAACACCTGTTAAAACACAAACGCAAACAATAAAGTCTCATCAAAAACTGGCTAAGCAATTACGCCAATGCTTAACCAAAGCAGGCTGGTTTGAAAGCCAAAAAGAAACAGCAAGTTCAATTTACAGCACCTTTGTCCTTGATACTAAAACCCCAGTCATTACACTTGCTACTAATCAAGAAGGTATTGGGTTTTCTACTCGCTTTGAAATTGCACCACCGTTAGGACTTTAATATGCGCCAATTAAATCAAAACAAAAAACAATCTAAATTTAAAACTGATTGCCTAGGAATATGCGAAAGGCGCAGCGGTTACTGCACCGGGTGTGGGCGTACTAACGAAGAAATTTTTGATTGGATAATATTATCTGAAGATGAAAAAAAAGCGATTTTAGAAACACCGCGAGCAGACGCTAACTCATAACAAATAAAGCCCCTAAATGTTAAAAGTAACAGTTAACTGATTAACTAAAAACTTTTTGCTTGTTGCTATTCATTTTAGTTGCGCTAATACAGCTTTCTACTACTTGCTCAAATGAGTTATTAATATCTATATTTATAACATTGGGCTCATCTTCTTTTGGAACTTCTAGCGCTTCAAATTGGCTTTTGAGTAAATCAACAGGCATAAAATGCCCTTTTCTGTCCTGCATACGGCTTTTAACCAGCTCAAAATCACCAAAAAGATGTAAAAAGGTAATGCCTGTATTTCCATCACATATTTGTTCTCGGTATTTCTTTTTTAATGCTGAGCAGACTATTACCGCAACTTCATTTTTCTTTTCAATGCTAAATGCAGCATCACGTATTCTTTCTAGCCAAGGCACACGATCAGCATCATTTAAAGGCTGCCCAGATGACATCTTTAATATATTAGCCTTGGGATGTAAGTCGTCTCCGTCGATAAATTTAGCGCCAATGCGCTTTGCTAATGCATCACCCACACTTGACTTTCCTGTGCTTGAAACCCCCATTACAATATAAATACGACCTACATTTGTGTTACTCATGTATTTACCCTCGCCTTAATTTAATAATTAATTATTTTCAATGTATATATTATATTGAGTTACGGGTAACATGTTACGCGTAACAAATACGAAAGTGAAGTTAAACACACACTAAACATCATAATTCACACTGAATATAAGTAGGGAAAAATGTCAGATTTATCATTAATACTAACAGCGGTAGGCTCCATATTTTTATTGCTTTTTTTAGTAATGAAAGTACGACTACATGCTGTCGTCTCTTTGATCCTTGTTTCTATGATTGCAGGATTATTCTCAGGAATGAGCCCAGAAATAATTGCCGCTACAATTCAAAAAGGAATGGCCGGAACACTAGGCTTTGTAGCGGTGGTGGTCGCTTTAGGCGCCATGTTTGGCAAAGTAATGGAAGAAACCGGCGCGCTGGATCGCATTGCCCACACACTTTTACACCGTTTTGGAGAAAAAAACGCTAATTGGGCGCTTACCTTTACGGGCTTTATTTGTGCCCTCCCCCTCTTTTTTGATGTAGCCGTTGTACTTTTAATCGGTATTGTTTTTGCTGTGGTACGAAAAGGCGGTGGTAGCGTTGTTAAAATTGGTATTGGGCTACTTGCTGGTATAGCGTCTTGTCAGGCGTTTCTTATTCCTGCGCCAGGGCCGATTTTGGTTGCCTCTCAATTAGGCGCTGACTATGGTTATATGATTTTATTTGGCCTTATTGCTGCCATACCGGCAATGATTATAGGAGGTCCAATTTGGGGCTCTATTATTTCTAAATCTATTCATGTAGAACTCCCACAGCACGAACAAATCGACGATAACCAAAGAGTTGGTAAAGGCACACCTAGTTTTGGATTAGCATTAGGTTTGATTGCTTTGCCATTAATTATGATTAGTTTGAATACTATTGGTAGTCGCTTTGTTGAAAAAGACTCTGATTTATATAATTGGTTAGCCTTTATAGGTCATCCATTTACTGCAATTTTAGTTGCCTGCCTAATGGCATTTTATTTGCTCGGCGCAAGGCGCGGTGTCCCTAATGCTAGAATCATGGAAATTTGTGGTAGTGCCTTACAACCTGCGGGAATTATTATTCTTGTCACTGGTGCCGGTGGGGTATTTAAACAAGTATTAGTTGATTCAGGAGTAGGTACGGCACTGGGTAATTACTTAGCTGGCTCAGGCTTACCGATTGTAATACTCGCTTTTGTATTATCAGCCGCTGTGCGGGTCATTCAAGGCTCTGCGACAGTAGCTATGCTTACAGCGTGTGGCTTAATTATTCCAATGCTTCAGCCTTTAGGCCTTGATGGAGCGCAGCTTGCCGCTGTTACCATCGCTATTGGTGGGGGCTCTATTGTGCTCTCTCATGTAAACGACTCAGGATTTTGGTTAGCGAGTCGCTATCTCGGTTTGAGCGAAATGCAAACTCTTAAAACATGGACAATTATGGAAACCATTATTGGTACTGTTGGCGCACTTGTCGCTATGATTATTTCTCTGTTTTTGTAAAATTACAGTATGTAGAGTTATCATCACACATATAAAAATTACCTGAGCCTTTTGTTATTTAGGCTCAGGTAATTAGGCTCAGGTAATTTAAGTATTTAAACACTCTCACCTAGATGAACTATATAACCAGTATCAATTACTTGCTTATAATTAATGCTAGTATCCAAATCGGAATTAATCCGGCTCAACAACTCTCTTCCCGCAACATTACCTATCTGATAACGAGGGGTGATCACACTTGCTAATTGAGGCACCATTGCTTGGCCAATATCATGACCATGAAAACCCACAACCCCCATTTGGCTAGGCACTAAAATATTATTTCGCTGGCACTCAAAAATAGCCCCAATTGCTAAATCATCATTAGTACAAAACAAACAGTCAGTGTTTGGGTAGTCAGTACGCGCTTTTTGTAAAAGTTCAGCGCCTAAACTATAAGATGAAGCTTGATCAGTCATCACACTTTTAGGCGTATAGCCTTTAGCTAACATAGCATCTGAATAACCTTGAAATTTTAGGCGTGTTCGTACATCGAGCCTTGCACCTATATAAACAATATTGCGATAGCCTTTATTTAAAAGTGCCGTCGTCATATCAAAAGCGGCTTTAACGTTATCAAAACCAACCGCTTGCTGCATAGGAGAGTGATGAGTATCCATTATTTCAATCACAGGTACACCTGACATTTCAATCATTTTTAGCGTTCTGTCCGTGTGTGTGGTTTCTGATAAAATTAAACCATCAACGTGGTACGACAATAAATACTCAACCCGTTTTTCTTCAATTTCAGGGTTGTAACCATAATGGGCCAACATTGTTTGATATCCTGCAGGCCCTGTTACATCTTCAATACCTCTTATAACTTGAGCAAACACGTGATTCGTTAACGATGGAACTAGTACACCAATAGAGTAGCTTTTAGCATTAGAGAGTAAATCAGGGGCTTTATTTGCAATGTAACCTAGCGTATCAATAGCTGCACTAATTTTAGTGCGAGTAGACTCTGATACTTTTTCAGGATTACGTAAATAACGACTCACCGTCATTTTGGTTACACCAACCGCATCGGCAATATCTTGAAGAGAAGAACGTTTGTTTTTTTTCATCACACACAATTAAATAAAATGTTACTTGTAACATACCAACTATTGTAAAAAATCACTACTTTTAGCCATTTTTATTTAGGTTATCGCTAAGCGATTACCCAGAGATTTAAATAACCTATCCTCTTTTATGTATTTGTACCAATAACATTAAACAGAGGCTCAGATACTCCGAGCCTCATCGTAATTAAAAACTTATAGCAATCTCAACAATTGCGAACCAGGTAGGCCGCTTTGTGGTAATAACGCGGGGGTAACTGCAAATGCTTCTGGTATTTTACTTTTGATTTCATCCATCTTTTTACGGTTATTTTGTTTATCATAAACATAATATTTAAGGATATTGCCGTATACATCGTCTTTTGCATCAACCTGCTCTAAGGTTTTTAATGCTTTATCGTAATCATCAAGGTAAATGTATGCCAGTGCTAAATTATCAGCAGAGCCAACATGTAGCTTACCTTCAAGCTGTTTTGATAAATCTTCAAGCTCTGCAACAGCAAGCTCATAACGCCCTAGCTGTATATAGGCCGTTGCTAGTGAATTTTTTAAGAAGTAAGGTGGGTTACTGCCCGGCTCGTACCATTTTTCGTAAGCACTCAGTATGTCTTCATATTGCTCAAGTTTAGAGTAAACGTGATTTAGCAGCCTAAAGCTTTGTAGTTTGATTTCAGCTTCTTCAAACCCCGTAAGTTTGTCTCTATTCAAGTGCCAATCTTGAATGCCTTGCGCAGCTTGGTTTAACAGTTCAGGGGTATCACTTTTTGCCCCTGCAGCACTTTTTAGAAGCTGTGCAAGTTGTTGTTTATATTCTTCACTTTTAATAGGAGCCTGAGACGTATTATTACTTTGCTGCTTGTTATCTGAACTACCATCTACAATTTGCGCTGCAGCTAAAGCACTAAAAGACATTGCCGCCGCAACCATAACCAAATATTTACTTTTCATTGTTTTTTCCTTGTTTAACATTTTGATCCTCTGAATATTAAAGCTCTTTGAATGAGCAATATTCAAAAGTGGGGGGGTAAAAAAGTTAGGCGAGCTTTTAGCACTTTGCTCTTGTAGCAATAAACTGGCTAAATCCAATTGGTATTTACCTTTTAGCTTTTGCATACACAACTCATCACAGCTAAGTTCTAGTTGCTCTTTTGCTAAACCAGTTAACTTTAGGCAAATAGGATTCCACCAAAAAACGCTTTCTATAAAACAAATAAGCCACGTCCAATAAATATCGCCTTGTTGTAAATGAGTTACTTCGTGTTGAATGACTGAATCTAATTCTTCACGATTTACCATCGTCGACTCTAGCCAAATAACAGGCTTTATTAACCCGGTAGCAAAAGCAGGCTCTGTATGGGTTGTTAGTCTAATTGGATACTGATTGTTAATGTGTTTAAGTTCAGGACTTGGCTTTGAGTTAATGTATAAGTTTTTTATAAGCTTTACATAAAGGCTCATGCGTAATGAAAACAATCCAAAACCAGCTAAAACTAAAACCATAAAAACATTACTAAGTGATGGCAATAAGTCCCATATACCAATATCGCTTTGTAATTCGTCCTTAGTTGCTACTTGTTCAGCATTTGGTATTAATGCTTTAACATCGGGAATCAATTGCGCCACGTTGAATGTGTAACGATTTGCCCCTTCAAATAAGGATAACTGGGAAAAATATTGCCAAGGGACAAACCAACATGCCAAGGCAGTCATTAAAATGTAAAAGTTTAATCGTGCTGGGGCATTTTTTAGCCCTTTTACTGTAAGCAAAATACATAAGCTAATAAGTGTGCAAGTTAGTAAATAATCCGTCATTACCCTCTCCTTTAATCTAACTTCTTATTTTTTAAAAGCGTTTGTAAATATTCTATATCTTCATCATTTAGCTTTTCTTCTTTGATAAAGTGGGCAATTAAACTACGAGAATTACCTTTAAAAAATCGTTGCATAAAACTAGGCATAGCTTGCCCCGATAATGTGTCTTGAGTCACGATTGTTCTAAAAACAATAGCTCGCCCTTCATGTCCACAGCGCTCAATCGCCCCTTTGTGTTCTAACCTATCTACAATAGTTTTAACTGTTGTATAGGCTACTTTTTTATCTTTTTGCTTATCAGCTAAAAGCACTTTATGTAGTTGACTCGCAGTACAGGGTTCTTCCTGCCAGAGCAGCTGCATAATATCCATTTCAAAATCACTAAGTTTCATTGTCGCTCCTATTACTACACTTGTAGTGGTACTGTTACAAATGTAGTAGTAAGTAATCTTAGTGTCAATACAAAATTGACATCTGAATAAAAAACAAACGATAGAAATAAAAAAGTCTTAGGGAGGTTTTATAAAAAGGTATATAAAATAAGGGTGTATACTTGTTAATTGGTTTTAGAAAAACATAAAAAACGATAGTTTATTTTCAACTAACGCTTTTTATGCTTTAAAGTTTTTATGAAAGGTAGTGAGGTAACTATGCTTTATCGAGCGCTTGGCTTACATCGGCAATTATGTCAGCAATGTTTTCAATACCGACTGACAAACGGATTAAATCGCGACTTACACCCGCATTAGCAAGCTCTTCATCATTTAATTGGCGGTGTGTAGTTGACGCAGGATGACACGCAAGCGACTTGGCATCGCCAATATTAACTAAGCGTAAAATCATGTTTAGCGCATCAATAAAACGAGTACCTGCTTCTAGGCCACCAGCAATACCAAAGCTTAAAATACCCGATGCTTTACCACTGGTAATTTTTTGGCTCATTTCGTTATACGGGCTTGATTTAAGCCCTGCGTAATTAACCCAAAGCACTTTTGGATGATTTTCTAAATACTCAGCTAGCTGCTGTGCATTTTCGCAGTGGCGATCCATTCTTAAGCCTAACGTTTCAAGGCCAATTAAAATGTCAGATGCGTTTTTAGGCGCAAGCGCTGCGCCAGTATTTCTAAGTGGCACTACTCTGCAGCGACCGATAAATGCAGCTTCAGCAAAAGCTTCGGTATAAACCACATTGTGATACGACGGATCGGGCTCGTTCATCATTGCAAAACGTGTAGCATTCGCTTTCCAATCAAATTTTCCTGAGTCAACAATCATGCCGCCAATGGCAGTACCGTGCCCGTTTATATACTTTGTAAGTGAATGAACCACTATATCGGCGCCTAGCTCAAATGGGCGGCATAGATACGGCGTAGCCACGGTATTATCAACAATAAGCGGCACACCTTTGCTATGTGCAATATGTGCTAAACGTTCAATATCAACAATATTACCTGCCGGATTACCAATAGATTCACAAAAAACAGCGCGAGTGTTGTCGTCAATTGCATTCTCGAACGCGGTAAAGTCATCGGCTTTAATCATGCGTGCTTCAATACCTTGCCTAGGTAGTGTATGAGCAAATAAGTTATACGTACCACCATATACTTGGCTGGTGCTTACAATATTAGTACCGACTTCACACAAGCATTGAATAGCATACGTAATAGCGGCCATCCCAGAGGCAACAGCTAGCCCACCAATACCCCCTTCCATTGCAGCAATACGTTGCTCAAGTACGGCATTAGTTGGGTTCATTATGCGAGTGTAAATATTACCAGGCACTTTTAAATCGAATAAATCAGCGCCATGCTGCGTATTATCAAATGTATAAGAAGAAGTGTGATAAATAGGCACGGCTGCCGATTTGGTCGTAGCCTCAGATTCGTAACCGTAGTGCAGTGCTAATGACTCTAATTTCATAATTATTTCCTTCAATTAATTTACCACTAACCTAGCACTTCTTGGTTATAAAATGCACATGAAATATATTAAAAGATGTTAAGGTGATTTGATTTAAGTTAAAGGCAGCTCGGAGCGATCAGCAGACGTTGAGGTTGACTAAATATCGTAGTTACTTGATTGGTCAAACTGCTCTTTGTGCGTATATTCATGAAAATAAGCGACGCGCGTATATTGTTCTATTTAACTTTACTCAAATGTTGTAGAAAACTTAGTGATAGTAATACCTTAGGTTATTTGTTAAAACTATATAAAGTAGACAAATGAGCGTTAGGTCGGCAGAAATATGTGCGATAAGTTCGCTATTAAATTTTTATACTCTTCAGTGAATCAAGAGGATTTATGGCAAGAATTTGGTTTGCTCCTGGTGATTTTGCAGATCACCTCCATGAGATAATTGGCTACAAAGCAGGTTTAGCTAGCTCAATTGAACAGATGTGCGATTTACTACCTGATACGGGATATGCTGATGATATATTGAGTTCTGAAAGCAATGGGCTTGCTATTCGCTCTGAAGATTACGAGGACTTGTATTACCAACTTTTATATAAAGTTGGTGTTACTGACACCCCAGTGCAGGGATTGTTTACTCAATCACAATTTTTCTCAAGAGTATTGAAAGACAAAGGTTTTGATTACATCTCTGACATTCAAAACATTTACAGCAAGCATTATAAATTGGGTGCGGAACAGGCAGTAAAAAATGGTCAAAGTTCCATAGATCCTATGCCAATGTTTGCAGAAGCAATGGAAAAATATGGAAAAGAAGGTGCAAATGATCTCATTGAATTGATCAAAATGTATGACACTAACTTTCAGAACAGTCCCCATACCTCAGGTCGATGGGAAGAATGGAAAGATATAGTTGATCTCAATGACTTGTTTGATAAATATCAACCTGTAGTTTCTCATGGTACTTTTTTGGATCAAAGGTTCATCAATTACCTATCGAATAATGTAGCAAAATTAGGTGAAATTCATTGGCGAAAATTCGAAGAGTTAATTAGTGAATGCTTTAGTAAGTCAGGATTCAAGGTTGAACTTGGGCCTGGGACAAATGATGACGGTGTTGATGTTCGTGTGTGGAATGACTCGGCTCAAGCACATCCTGAATTCATTATTCAATGTAAGCGTTATAAATCGAAGATCGATAAAGTAACGATAAAAGGTTTATATGCTGATGTTTTAGAAGCACAAGCAACTACAGGCTTGCTTATTACCACGTCAGAATTTAGCCCAGGTGCTAGGACTACTATCTCGGCTCGAAATTACCCCATTAAGGAAGTTAATGGGCAAAAGGTTACTGAGTGGTTAAAAGCTTTGAGAACGCCAGGTACAGGGGTAGTCAGGGTATAACAAGCAGTTGCAAGCGACACATTTTATTACGCCGTTTTTGTGCATGTGTCGCAAGCTCCAATTTTAGCACAAAAACGCTACATAAGATGAGCGCCTGAACTGAGCGTTATGTGCTTCGGAACACTGGCATCTTTAATTGACGAATGGCGAAAGGGATTTATATGTTAGAAAGAATACATAGAATAAAAGGTATAGGGCTTTTACATGATGCAGATGCAAGATCTCATGGACTACAGAAAGCTAGCTTTATCTATGCAGATAATGGACGAGGTAAATCAACACTAGCTTCATTATTACGTTCTTGTTCGACGAATAAACCTGAACTCCTCTTAAACCGCCGAACTATTGATGGTAATAACGAACCAGAAGCAATTCTTCAATTTTCTAATGGGCAGCGTTCTTCCTTTCAAAACGGTAGTTGGGATGTTGAGCGCCCAGAGCTTTTAGTATTTGATGCCGATTTCGTTGAACAAAATGTTTATGCAGGTGGACAAGTTACAGCCGACCAACGAAAAAACTTATTACAATTTGCACTTGGCGAAAATGCTATTGTGGCGCAAAAAGAATATGATCTCGCAGATGATAATGCGAGAACAGCAGCCAATTCTATACGAGAAACAGGTAATCAATTAGAAATGCTGCATAGAGGTTTGACGCAAACTCAATTTCAAAGAATCGCCGAAGTTGTAGATGCAGATGATCAAATATCCGCTCTTAACGGCAAAATCGTTGAAGCCCAAAATATAGGTCTTATTCAAGCTAAAGTATTGCCTCAGCAGTTAGCATTGCCGACACTTAATGTGAATAATATTTTTATTGTTTTGGGTACGTCCCTCGAAAATATTGATCTAGCAGCAGAGAAGCAAGTTAAAGAACACTTAAATACTCACAACAAAAATCGTTTAGAGAAATGGATAAGTGATGGGCATGCATACGGTGAAGAAGGTAATTGCTTGTATTGCAACCAACCTCTCGATGGTGTCGAATTAATACAAGCATATCGCAGTTATTTTAATCAAGATTATAAACAGCTTAAGTCGGATGTTTCTCGGTTGACAGGCCTCATTAACGCGAGCTGCTCTAATGAGATCATTGACAGATTAAAGTCACGGTTTGAAACTGCCAGTGCAGTCATTGATGGCTGGCAGGAGCATGTTGAGGTAATACCTCCAACATTCGATGAAAATTCCGCAAGAGATGCTCTTTCTAATATTGAAACTCTGTTAAACGCTTTGAGAGAGAGCAAAGAAGTTAACTTGCTCGACGCTGTTGGCTCTGAAGATAATAAAAATGAAGTTACTAGAAACTGGCAGGAAGTTATAGAGATTGTTGTTGCATGTAACAACTCAATTTCAAATGCTACAGCTGTTATAACAAACTACAAAAACAGTTTGGCAGCTCTAAGTATTGAGAATTTGCAAAACCAAATCAGTGATTTAGAGTGGGCTAAAATACGTTACAGGCAAGATGTTGTAGATTTATTTTCACAACTCACTTTGGAAAAAAGTCAGGACGGAACTGCAAAATCTGAAAAACAAACAAAAAAAGATGCTTTGAATCAAATCATGCAGGCAACTCTAGAAAGCTATAAAGATCGTATTAATGAGCTTTTGCGCGGTTTTGGTGCTCAATTTCTGATTCCGAATATTGATTTTAATTATCGGGGTGGATTGAGAAGTGATTATGTATTGCAAATGCGCGGGGCGAACATTGCTTTAAGCGGTGGTGTACCAGATTTTAAGACTTCCCTGAGTGAGGGTGATAAGCGCACATTAGCTTTTGCTTTCTTCATAGCCTCTGCTGAATCTGATCCTGATTTAGCCAACAAGGTTATTGTAATAGATGACCCAATGTGTAGCTTAGACCTTAATAGAAAGCAGCAAACACGTACTGTTTTGAAGAGGTTGCATGACAGCTGCAAGCAAATAATTGTTCTTGCTCATGATGTTCATTTTCTTCGTAATCTTCGTGATGATGTGTTGCGAACAGGAAACCCGAACGAAATTAAATGTTTAAAGTTAAAATCAGTAATTAATCGCTATAGTGACTTTGATGTCATAAATCTTGATCAAGAATGTGAAAGTGCATATTTCAAATGCCACCGCATGCTTGATGAATATTTAGTTGGGAATGCTCAGAGCAGTATGGAAATAGCTAGGTCAATTCGGCCAATGCTTGAAGGGTATCTACATAGACGTTTTCCCAACTTGATAAATGGCGGCGTTTTGTTTGGGCAAGTTATTGACTTGATAAGTAATGCGCAACCACCAAGTCCTTTAGTTAATGCTCAAAACATTACTAACGAACTAAATGAGATAAATCGTTACGCCGGACAGTTTCATCACGATACTAATCCAGCGGCAGACCAAGTTCAAATTACAGATGGTGAGCTTTTAAGCTTTGTAGAAAGGTCGCTAGCTGTGATTTATGCTGGATAAACACATTAGTAATTAGCACATAACAAGGAGTTTGCTTTGGATTCATTTCGCACATTGATCGAAGAGTATAAAGGCAAAGAGGGGGTAGCCCAGTTGTTCGGTGTTTTACTTTATACTGATCAACACCCTAATATAAAAAAAGTATTAAGAGATGACGATTATTGGCTTTCTTTTAATGAACTAACAGGCGAACGATTTTGTGTATTCTCGGTGAAGCCAGCAAAAGGAAAGTATGAATTTCCAACTTTCTCTCCAGGTCAAACTGGAATGATGGTTCAAATGTGGAAAGAACCAGCTGAGAATAAAAAGTTAATAGAACTATTTGAAATCGAAGATACGAAAAATATCCCAATGTTGTTGCTATTCACTGAAATCAAAGGTGAATTCCTGAAAATTGAATTAAAGCTTGATAACTCAAGTCAAGATACTGCATATAGTTCAATCAAAGAGCAGTTAGAGTTTTCTTGTAACGCTTTATCGCTGATAAAAAAAGAAAACCTTAAGAACCCACCAGGTTTATATTCAGCTCTAAGCTTTCATCAGGATGATAGATTAAAATGGAAGTTACTGACCAAAAGTGTTGATTTATATGCCTACATTAAGCGTTTGTTGCCATAACAAAAGACTAAGGTTACGACAGTCCGCTATTGGCACTTAGCAGTCATAAATATACGAATCAAACACCAACAAAAAAGGTAAGAAAATGAGGTCGTCTTTGCTAATTTCTATTTATATGACAGCAAGTGGTACTTTGCTTAAGCGTGCTGTGAGCGAGAATTAGTCATTGAGTGAGTAATTAATTAATGACTACTTCCCCCCTTTTTTATATGTTCAAATAACCCATCATATGCATAATATATATAGCTAGCAATAACTTATGCTTTTTGCTATTAATAGAAGCTCATAAAATAAGGACGTTTTCGCTTAAAAATAGAGAAAGAGTCCTCTGATAAAGCATTTATATTTAAAGGAGTGTTACATGGAGTATAAGTTTATTGCAGTTTCTCAAATCTGGGCTACTGGTGGTATGTTAAATAGAGCAAACGCTAAAGCAAACGAGTTGGCAAGAGATGGGTGGGTGTTATCAAAAATGGAAAAAGGCTTTAGTGGTTTTTTATTTGCAACTTTATATCTAGCCTTTGAGCGTAAAATTTAAATATAACAAGCGACTAAGGTTTCGATTATCCGATCATGGCACTTAGCAGTCATAAACGAATCAAATACCAACAAAAAAGGCGCTTCCTTTACAGTAAGCGCCCTTCTGTTATCTCACTAATTACTTATTTTACGATTGTCATTTCGTCTAACAAGTTTTGTGCATTATCTACTTTATCCATTACCCACAGCATGTAGCGTGAATCAACGTGGATTGAGCGATTAAGCTCAGGGTTGTAATCCCAGTCACCAATAATACTTTCGTAAACACCGTCGAACAGTAAGCCAACAAGCTCTGCTTTGCCGTTAAGTGTTGGCGAACCTGAGTTACCACCGGTAGTGTCTACATTTGATAAAAAGTTTACTGGTACTGTATTCATGCCGCCCGTGTAATCACCATAAAGCTTGGCTTTAATTTGCTCTTGTAACTTTTTGGGTGCATTAAATGGGTCAACATCAGTGTTTTTAGCTAGTAACCCTTCAAGCGAGGTAAAGGGTGTTGCTACCAAGCCGTCTTGAGGTGAGTAGCCGCCTACGGTACCATAGGTTACTCGTAGTGTACTGTTGGCATCGGCGTATACAGGTTTGTTTTTAGCTTTGTTAAACGCAATTATTGCGCTCATTAGCTCAGGGCGAGCTGCTTGTAATTTACCTGCAAGTGCTTTTGATTTATCTTCCTGTGCTTTCATTACTTTAAAGATTGCTTTAGCGTACTGCACAAATGGGTCTTGGCTTTGATTTAGCTGGCTAAACGATTGTTCAAATAATGAATTGCGAACAGTGGCATTATCGAGTCTTGACTGCTCATACATGCTATCAAGTAACGCGCTTTGGGTTGCTTTATCAAACCCATTTTGTACTTTAAATACGTTATCAACGTCGCTAAAACGCTCTTCTTTTGGAAGTGCTGCATACAGTTCTAAAAAGTGCAGTAAAATAGCTTTGTCTACTTTGCTATCATAACGGCGCGTCATGCGCTCAAGCCCTGCTTTAATGCGAGGTAAGTCACGTTCTTGATAACCAGATTCACGTTCGCTATTTGGCTTTTGCTTTTCATAAGCTAGGCGGTATAAACGTCGTGCTGTGCTGATCATTTGTGAGCGATGTACATAACCTAACATTCGGTCGCGTTCACTGTGCTCTTGTGATTGCGCAATTAGATCAGATAGCTCACCTAATACGCTTCCGTATTGCTCTTTACGCTCACTATCGCTATTGATCCATTGTGTTAACTCTTGCTCAAACTGTTTTTTGCGCTCAAGCATAGTGCCTTTTTTGAAGCTTTCGATCATCGAACCATAGTTTTTAATATAGTTGTTATAACCTGCAATGGTGCTTTCGTAAGCAATACGCGCTTTACTGCCGTCTTCTGAGTTTTCTTCAATAAGCGACACGTATTTTGAGTTATGAACGCGTGCTTTAGGGTAACTGTCGTTAAATACGTTATCTACCTCTGTTGCAATGCGGTATCGGTTAGTACGCCCTGGGTAGCCTGTAACCATTACAAAGTCGCCTTCTTGCACGCCTTTAGCACTTACTTTTAGGTAAGAGTCAGGTACGTAAGGTACGTTGTCTTCGCTGTATTCTGCTGGTTTTCCATCTTTGCCTACATAAGCGCGGTAAAAACCAAAGTCGCCTGTGTGGCGCGGCCACATCCAGTTATCTATATCGCCACCGTATTTACCTACGCCCATAGCTGGTGCGTAAGATAAACGTACGTCTTTAATTTCAAGTGACTTAATTAGGTAAAACTCTAAACCACCATGAAACGAATACACGTTACAACGGTAGCTTTCGTCGGCTTCACACTGGGCTACTAGCGCTTTTTCGTTTTTTACTATTGCGTCGTAGCGTGCTTTACCGCTTAGTTCTTCAATACCTTTACTAACTTTGTCAGTCACATTAGTAACTGTTTCTGTGACGTATACGCGTGAACCCGGCGCTACTGGTAAGTCCTCAGCAGGGCTTTTAGCTAAAAAGCCATTTTCTAATATGTTGTTTTCAGGTGTTGAATTGTATTGCACCGAGCCATAAACACAGTGATGGTTTGACACAACTAAACCCTTAGGCGATACAAACGATGCTGTACAGCCACCTAGGCTAATTACCGCATTCATTGGGAATTCGGTTAATTTAGAAATAGATTCAACATCAATTTCAAGCCCTTTGGCTTTTAAAATTGATTCTAACTCTGGAAGTTGGTGTGGTTGCCACATGCCTTCGTCGGCTATGGCGCTACTCGCAAGTGATAAAGAAAATGTGGCTGCTAATGTAGCTACAAGAGGTTTTAAACGCATTATAGAATCCTTTTTATTTGTTTCTATAACAGGTTACTCGTCAGTAGCTAATGAGGTCAATAGCCGTGCAATGATTTGTTACAATCAAGTGTTTAATCTTACTTTTTATCAAAATTCATCGAAAAATCAAGAAACTGTTTTGCTGGTATTGGTTTGCTAAAGTAAAAACCTTGCATAAAATCACAGCCTAATTTGTTCAATAAAGTAAGCTGCTCTTTTGTTTCTACGCCTTCGGCTACCACTGTCAGCCCTAAACTGTGTGACATGGCAATAATTGCCTTTACGAGATTACAATCTTCATTGTTTAGTACAATACCGTCAATAAAACTTCTATCTATTTTGAGCACATTAAAAGGGTATTCTCTCAAATAACTTAACGATGAATAACCTGTACCAAAGTCATCCATTGATAAGTTAATGCCTAATGCTGTTATTTCAGTCAGTATATCAACAACATTAGTGTGGCAACTCATCAGCACTCCCTCAGTTATTTCAAGCTCTAAATTTTCGGGATTTACGTTTGCTTCACTCAATGAGTTTTGAATAAAACTGAGCAGCCCTACGTCCCTAAATTGGCGAGGAGATAAGTTAACAGCCATGGTGTATTGCTGTGTGCGTTTACAAGTACTTTGCCATGTGTTTAAAAAATCTAATGCTTGGCTAATTACAAACTTGCCAATGGGTACAATTAATCCTGTATTTTCGGCAATAGGTATAAACTCATCGGGTGTTACATTACCTAGCACAGGGTTATGCCAGCGTAATAACGCTTCTGCACCAATGATGTGTTTATTTTTGGCGTCAAATTGGGGCTGGTAGAATAACTCGAATTCATTACGTTCAAGGGCGCCACGCATCTGCTCTTCTATTACTAGTCGGCGCTGAATAATTACATTCATTTTTTTAGTAAAAAATGAATAAGTATTACGACCATATGATTTTGCTTGATACATTGCGGTGTCAGCATTTCGTAATAAATCAGCAACGGTTGTACCATTTTCTGGGTATATGGCTACACCAATACTCGCTGTAAGTATGTGTTCTCGGCCCTCAATTTTAAAAGGGGCTCTAAAGTTATTGACCAGTTTTTCAGTAATTTTTAGCGCTGCATGGTGATCAGTTATACCTCGCAGTAATACGATAAACTCATCTCCACCTAGGCGCCCTACCGTGTCGTCTTTACGTAATGCCTCTTGCAGCCTTTGCGCTGATTCAATTAAAAGTTTGTCTCCTGTTTCATGGCCTAACGAATCATTTATTTTTTTAAAATCATCTAAATCCAAAAACAGTACCGCTGCTTTTTCGTTATTTCTTTGTGCTTCAATAAGTAATTGCGACAAACGATCAAGTGCTAAAAAACGATTTGGAAGTAAAGTTAGACTATCGTAATACGCTTGATGTCTAATTAGTTCATCTGATTTATGCTGTTCTGTAATATCTCGAATAATAACCATTAACTGGTTATGTTCTGTTATTTTATTTATTCTTGCTTCAAAAAAAACGAGCCCATGGGGCAAAGCTAGCTCGTATTTAAAGCTCATCATCTGCTCTTTTTCTAATACAAGGCTGATATAGGTTTCAAATTTTTCGGCTACATCGCGCGGGAGTACATCTCCCATTTTTTTACCAATAAATTGCTTGGGCTTGGTATAGAGATCTGTTTCATTACTGGCATGATACTCAATAATAGTTCCATCATTTTCCATCAAGAAAAATAAGTCAGGAATTGCCTCAAAAATAGTTTTTAGCATATCCTCATTAAATGATGCATCTGCTTGTGCCTTTTTAACCTCAGATAAGTCAATATCAATGCAGTACATTTGTTTTGTATTATATTGATTTGTAAACATAACATGGCTAGAAAAAACAGATACACTTTCGCCATCTTTACCTTTTAGGGTAATTTCGGATGCTGGAATTTCTATGTCTTTTTCTACCCAATCACTGTGTGCGTCAATTACAAATTCACACATCGGCTCTGGAATTATAAGGTCTTCTATTTTTTGCCCTATGGCTTCTTCTTTTGTGTATCCGTAAAGTCGCTCACTGCCTTCATTCCAATAAATAACACGACGCTCATTGTCATAACCTTGAACAGAAATTACATTTACCGCATCAAATAACTGGTGCAAATAGTCGTTAATTACAAATTGGTTGGTTAAGTCTGAAGCAACGTCGTCTAATTTCATTTTGAGGCTATATCCATAAGTAATTTTATTTAGTAATAAAAAACACCAAATAATAATTAAATTTAATTTTAATATTAAATTTCCATGTACATTATATACGCCATTATACAAAACAAAAAAAGAGCCGAAGCTCTTTTTTAATAATTGTTAACTGTATTTAAACTCTATAAAAACTGAATTTATTTTTTTGTCACATCATTTGGATGTTCCACGCCAATCCATGCTTTGAATAATGCTTTTTGCTGTGGCGTTGCCTCTTTATCAGCAACTACTTTTTTAGGCTTATCAAAATCTTCTGATAATACTAATGTTAAGCTTTCAAGAGCATCGCGACGAAGATAGTCAACGGTTACCTTATCGCCTGCCTTAAACGTTTCTAGGCTGGTTTTTAAATCTTTACCTACGTGATGTTTGTTTATAGCGACAATTTTATCATCGGTAGTTAAACCCGCTTTCCACGCACTGCCACCACGGCGTACATAACTTAACGTCAGTAATTCACCCGTATTTTTAGCGGTAGCATCAATACTTGCAAGTGCTTTTGCTTTTTCAGGACGCTCAAACTTTAAACCTACTTTAGTAAGTAAGTCGTCAAAGTTAATACTTGCAGGCGACTCTACATTTTCTTGCCACCAGCTTGAATAATCACGTCCTGTTAAATCTTTTAAGATATTAAGTACATCTGTATCTGTAAATCCAGCGGGCATTTTATGATTGTTATAAAGTGCTTTGTGTACGTCTCGGTAGCTTATTTTACCTTGGCTTTTTTCTAGTAAGTCGATATCTAAAGCAAGTGAAAGTAACGAACCTTCTGAATAAATATTGGTGCTGTAGTTACGTGCATGATCGCCACCTTGATTAATCCATTTATCAAAGCTTGTTTCGCTTGCGCTTTGCACTTCACGGCCCGGTGTTTGTAAATGACGATTAATGGTTTTACTCATCACTTTAAAAAATTCATCCGTTGTTTGAATGCCTGAGCGCACTAATAAATGATCTTCAAAGTAACTTGTTGAACCCTCTGCAATCCACAGCAGTTTAGAGTAATTCATATTAGTGTAATCGTATGGCACTAAACCTTGAGGGCGGTATGCTTTTACATTCCACGTATGAACAAACTCATGCGCAGCGGTGCTAATAAAACCTAGGTAATCTTCGCGGCTACCAAATCTATCGCGTGGACGTTGAATAATTGTTGAGTTTAAATGCTCTGTTGCACCACCCGCACCTGATGTTGCATGCACCATAAATACATAACGCTCATACGGATAGCCATCCCAAATTACATTACCCGTGGCAACTAATTTTTTAAGATCGGTAAGCATTTGCTCTACATCGTAGTTACCATCGCCCCATATAACTAACTCGTATTCACGCCCTTCTACTTCAAATGTGTGTAGTTGGTTAATACCCGTTTCGATTGGTGAATCAACAAGTACGTCGTAATCGGCTGCTTTAAATGAATTTTTGCCTTTTAAATTATCCATACCCGATACAGAACGCCACTTTTTAGGCACGTCTAAATTAACGGTTACAGGCTCTTGGCGAAACGAGTCACTAAACATAAAAAAGCCTGACGCATCTATAAATGCATGGCTGTCGTCAATGTGGCGAGCACGTTTACCAAGCTCATTTGCATACACTTGGTAGTCAACATTTACTTCTGTAGGTTCATTAAGATGTACACGCCATGTACTGTGATCTATTTTTTCCCATTTTAGTTCTTTGCCATCTTCATCTTTGGCTTTGAAGTAGCGAATACCATTTGCAAGGTTTAACATTTCGTAGCGACCCGTGCGCCACGCAGGAAGTTTTATATCAAGGTGTGCTTGCGCTGTTTTTGGAAACTCAACACTTACATCACCTAAATGATGCTGTGGTTGCGAGATTTCTAAAGAATAATTTACATCGGCAAATACAGGCGCTGAACATGCAGCTAAAATTGAAAGGGCTAATAACTTTTTCATAGAGACTCTTAGTGGAAACTTAATTGCTTACAAGACTAACAAGCCCCTATTTAAAAGTGAATTAAATACGATAAATGACCCTATATACGAGTTTATAAGTAGTAGCTTATTAAAATTTCTAAGTTTTTTACTAGATAACTACACATAATAAAAATTTGTTGTAAACTGAAGATAATGAAATTAATTTGATGGCGGTATGCTTAGGTGTCACAAAGATCTAACGCAACAGATAAAAAGCTAAAACAAGCAATTGATGCGCGTATGGCTGTTGAGAGTGCTCGTAAACATCAAGTAGATGTTCTATGTGACTTTACAGCTAAACTATCGTTGAGCTGTAAAGGACTAGATATCGAGTTAGATAATCGCCTCGCCAAATTTAGAAGTGCGCTTAATAAAGGCATGAGTTTTGAAAACCTTGCTCCCCTTATTAGTGAAACTTTAATCCTACTTAAAAACCAAGAATCGATTCAACAAGCTCAGCAACGTAATTTATACAACAGTGTGCAAAGTGCCGGTAAACAATTACAAAAAACCAAAGGTTTACCTGACGATACTCGTAGGACTCTAAGAAATTTACTCGATCACGAGATTAATAACGTTCATTCAACTCATGGTTACATTCCGCTACTTGATCAACTTATTAGCTTTTATCATGAAGCGTTGCTTACCAAACAAGACCCTCAAGTTGATCAGCAGCGCCCAATAAAACAGGCGCGTGCAAAAAAACTACTTGAGCTCGCTAATGAACTTATACTTGAAGAAGAAGCTACGCTACGAATTAATAATATAAAAAATAATATTACAGAAAGTGACTCAATCGACTCATTACTCGATGTTGCAATTAGTATTATTGATGTAGTCGTAAAAAATATAAGTAAAGAGCGTAAATCCGCGCAAAGCTTTTTAGTTTCATTAAACCAAACCCTCGAAGATCTTCATAACTCTATCGTCTCAACTAGCAAGCACTCTGAGTCTATGGAAGTTGAGTTTGACTCACTTAATAAAAGCATTGAACTAAAAATAAAAAATCTTAATGAGCAAACGCAAAAAGCTACATCAATCTCATCTTTAAAGGAACTCGTAGATAACGAATTAAAATCAATAAGCGAAGATTTTATAGCAAAAGAAAAGTTAGAACGAATAGACAGAGAAATGCTTAGCGCTAGCTTTAATGAAATAAAGACTCGAATTGTTACTTTAGAAGATAAGTTAACAACGTATAAAAAACGCTTAAACGAACAGCGCTTTAAAAGCTTACTAGATGGACTTACAAAACTGCCTAACCGGGCTGCATTTGACGAACGTTACAATCACGAAATGCATTTGTTTAATGTGCAGCCATCAGATGTTACGCTTGCAGTTATTGATGTTGACCACTTTAAATCTATCAATGATAGATTTGGCCACACCGCAGGTGATATTACCTTACAAGTTATATCAAAAGCGTTGCAAAAATCGGTAAGAAAGTCTGATTTTATAGCGCGTTATGGCGGTGAAGAATTTGTACTATTAATGCCAGGTGTGTCGCTAGAAAACGCAACATTACCCCTGGATAAAGTAAGAAAGGTAATTAAAAATATACCTTTTAAATTTAGAGAAAAACAAATTGAGATCACTATTTCGGTAGGTGCAACTCAATTTAAAAAAGGCGATACCCTATTAAAAGCATTTGATAGAGCTGATGATGCACTTTACGAAGCCAAAAATTCAGGGCGAGATAGACTTTGTACCAGTAAATAATGTCATAGCTATTATAACTTTTATGACAAGTAGTTTTACGATTTAGTAGTAGGAGCACGTCTATGTTAATACAGTTAAACCCAACTGGGGTTTTAGATTTACTGTCGCAATTAGAAGTTGATTTATTAGAGCAATCGTCTGCTAGTGAGCGTTATAAATTATTTAGAAACTGCGTACTTGCAGTCCTCAATGTAGGTAGCCATACCGACGACAGTAACGATATATACGACAAATATAAAGATTTTGATATTCGTTTAGTAAGCCGCGAACGAGGTATTAAAATTGAGCTTGAAAACCCACCCGAAACCGCATTTGTTGATGGCGAAATAATTACCGGTATTCACGAACATATATTTTCTGTTATTCGTGATATTTTGTTTATTTGTCAAAAATACGAAAAAGATTTAAAAGAGCAAAAAGCCATAACCCATATGGTGTTCGATATGCTCAGAAATGCAGGTGCACTGCGTGTTAAAAGCGAGCCTAACATGGTTGTTTGCTGGGGCGGACATTCAATAAACGAGGTTGAATATAAGTACACAAAACAAGTAGGTTACGAACTTGGTTTACGTGGATTAAATATTTGTACCGGTTGTGGTCCTGGTGCCATGAAAGGCCCAATGAAAGGCGCAACTATTGGCCACGCAAAGCAACGTAACACCGATAATCGCTACTTAGGTTTAACAGAGCCAAGCATTATTGCTGCCGAGCCACCAAATCCTATTGTAAACGAACTCGTTATTTTACCTGATATTGAAAAACGCCTTGAAGCTTTTATTAGAACAGCTCACGCAATTATCATTTTTCCTGGTGGCGCAGGTACTGCTGAAGAGTTGTTATATTTATTAGGCATATTGTTGCACCCAGATAATACTAAACAATGTTTACCTGTTATTTTAACTGGCCCCAAACAAAGCGAGGCGTACTTTAAAGAGCTATGCGAGTTCGTTGAAATGACACTTGGTAATGAAGCGTTGGATAAGTTTGAAGTAATTATTGATAATCCTGAATTAGTCGGTCAAAAACTAAAGTCATCGATGGCTAATGTTCGTGATTACCGTAAAAGTGAAGGTGATGCTTATTACTTTAATTGGACATTAAAAATAGATAACGACTTTCAACAACCTTTTGCACCAACACATGAAAATATGGCAAGTTTAGATTTACACCTTGATCAGCCTAAACAGCTACTCGCGGCTAATTTACGTAGAGCTTTCTCTGGTATTGTTGCTGGTAATGTAAAAGACGAAGGCGTTAGAGCCATTAAACAAAACGGTCCATACATTTTAAGTGGCGAACCTGCCCTTATGACAAATATGGATAAATTATTACAGGCATTTGTTCTTCAAGGTCGCATGAAGCTCCCTGGTAGTAAATATGTTCCATGTTACAAAATAAAAGCATGAGTTTTATAGTTTGAAACCCCATTTACTTCTTATTGATGCGCTTAATTTAATTAGGCGCATTTACGCCGTTGACGCAAATCAAAAACATCATAGCGACGAGCAAATGATACAAACGTGCTGTGCACGTGTAGCCCACGCCTGTAAAAAGCTTTTAGATACGAGTAATGCAACCCATGCCATTGCTGTGTTCGATGGTGACAAAAGCTGGCGTTATCATTTTTATAAAGACTACAAACATTCACGCGCGCCAATGCCCCAAGTATTAAAAGATGCTCTATTGCATTTTAAAGCCGCAATTGAAGAAACCGGTATTGTAGTATTTGAGCCTATTAACGATGAAGCTGATGATATTATTGCAACGCTTGCCTTTAAGGCATCAAATAATCAAATAACGAGCACTATTGTTTCTACTGATAAAGGCTTTTTACCTTATATTGGCCCTTACATTACAGTTTACGATTACTTTAAAAAGCTCTATCTAGATGAGACAAGTATAAAAGAGCGTTTTGGTGTTGAGCAAAATAAACTCGTTGATTTTTGGGCATTAGCGGGCGATAAAACAAATGATATTCCGGGAGTTAAAGGAATAGGTACTAAGTCTGCGCAGCAAATAGTTAATAACTATAATTCAATTGAACAAGCAGCCGAAGATGAGTCTCTAAGCCCGAGTATTAAAGCAAAGTTAGCCGCTAATATGGATATGTACGTAATTTCAAAGCACTTGGTTAGTTTACGCACCGATATAAATTTAGGTTTTAGTTTAAAGCAGTTAAGACTTAATTAGTCGCAAGTTAATAGCCTCTAAACATTACAAAACGTATACTGATATTAGTTACCGGAGTCAGAGTAAGCCATATTGAAAAAATTTATCCGATATTTAATTTTAGGTTTAGGGCTATATGCACTGATAGCTGCATTGGTGATTACCTTTTATAAAGACGATCCTCAAGCTATGATTTGGCAAGACCGAGAGGCTTTCAATAAACGTTACATCGAAAAACTATCACTTGAGCAGCCAACAACACTAAATAGTGTTCTTGATTACTTAGGCAGCCCCGATCTTACTTATGCCAAACGAGATGGTGAACAAGTATTTCAGATAGTTTTTTATCGTACACAACATAAAACATCTGACGGTATTACCACTATGGATGAATGTACTGGCCTATTATTTAAAAATGGGCAGTTGTTTTTGTGGGGCCCGAGTGCATACAATAAATACCAAGAACAAAATTAGGTGAAGGTTTAATGGATGAAGCTGTTTCAACTACCTTAGAGCAGCTGCTTAATAATACGCAGCTGTTTTTAAGCTATTATAACAATAAACAAAAATGGACAGCTCTATATCCAATGGCAAGTAAGCTAGCTGAGCAATATAGAGTGCTCTACAGCAAACAGCCATTCGCATTACAATCCCGATTGACGCTTTATAACCCAAGTTATTCTTATGCAACAAATTTAGTTGTTAGTCAGAGCGTCATAACTGCTGCCCTGTGTAAATCTCAAAATTATAATAGTGCCTTAAGTGAGCTATACATAGCAGCTACTCTCATTGAACATTTATGTGTTGGAGCGCAATTAAACAAGCTTTGCGAGCAAACACCTTTTCAAGATTCTGATAAAAAAATTTGGAAAATGCGTCATCAGTTAGCAGCAAAAGTAATGTTAGCTAGTGGCGATTCAGCCAAACCTGTTACGCAGTTACTAGCTAAATTAAATAAATATAAACAAGCATTGGTAAGTGCTCCTAAAATAATGCTTTACGATGGGGGCATAACGCTGATTGCTCTAGCAAATATTATTAGCATGAACATTACGAGCAATACGGCTAATAAACATATTAGCTTATATAAAGCACTTACCGATTTGTACATTCGCACACCTAACTTGTTCGCACTGCAATTAATTAAATCACTAATAGCGCATTTAGGGCCATTATTACCGGGAAGCCGCGTTTTATACGCTGAGCAAACCATGATTTATTTAGCAACTGATGCACAACAACGGCATGTTTTAATTAGTACAGCAAATCAAAATAAATTAACCTGGTACAGAGTAAAAGCAACGCTTAACGATAATCCAAAACAATGGCATTGCACTGATAAAACCATTAGCTTCAAAGTATTTAACAGTGAACATGTAAAACCACAAAGTGAGCTTGAGGTTGATAAGGCACAATCTTTACTTGAGCTAATAAGTAATATTAAGTTACAGCACGAATACAGCTATAAAGGATTAAGCCTGCTGATGGCGCCTCACCCTCTCGTAATTGCTAATTTATGCGAGGCTGTAAAACCATATAATAAAGAACACCAGCCCGCAAAAGACTTAAAACATAGTTTATCGATGGTCGGTTATTATAATGCACCTGCAATAATTCAACGGGTTGTTTTTGAACAATTAGTTAATGTTACCCCACACCCATTGCAAGCCTACGTGACTAACAGATTAAATGGATTAGTAAAAATAATGGCTTTATTGGTTAGTAAAAATGATCACGACCAGTTTGAGCACATCACTTTACCTTTATACGCTTACGCCCATTTTTTATTAACGCAATGCAGTACACAGCTTTCTCGTAAAACGCTGATTGACGACACACCAAATAAAACATTGAGTGCCCCTATCTGCTCCTATTTTGGGGTAAATTCAATTAACACTGAACAACTAACACAACAGCTTACTCATTTATTGAGTGATAACCCATGGACTGCAGCACTCTTAGAGGCAGAGCAAACACCTAAAAAGCACTTAACTGAGGCCCATAAACTTTGGATTACACTGAAGATTGTTGCTCAAAATGTGTTTAAACCAGAACTTTCGCTAACTCCGTGGCAGCAGCAAACGTTAAATGAACAGCTAAAAATATTCAAGTGGCATAACAAAGCTGATTTTTATCAACAATTAGAATCTCTCGAGTTGTTTAATAGTATTTAGTTTATTAGAAGCTATTTTATGTCTTTATACCCATTATAGCTTTCGTGTATACCCAGTATTTTTTGTATAAACTAGCAAAATGGGTGATAAGTTGGTATAAATGCGCCCTTAAATTTTCAAGCACGTTCACATAAATGTTCTAACAAGCGGTTACTCTCAGAGTAATAATTTATGTGCAAATCAAACTCTTTAAAGGAAAGTCAATGGCCAAACAAACCATCACAGTGATCAAAGGCGACGGCATCGGTCCGAGCATTATCGACTCAGCACTTGAAATATTAAAAGCCGCAGGTTGCGACTTTGATTATGAATTTGTTGATGCTGGCCTAGCTGCACTTGAAAAAACAGGTGAGTTATTACCGCAAGAAACAGTTGATACAATTGCTAAAAATAAAATCACTCTTAAAGGCCCATTAACTACGCCTGTAGGTGAAGGTTTTACATCTATTAACGTAACACTTCGTAAGCAATTTGGTTTATACGCTAACGTACGTCCAGTTAAATCATTTGTTGGTACTAAAGCGCGTTACGACGATATTGATATCATTACTATTCGTGAAAACACGCAAGGCATGTACTCAGGTGCTGGCCAAGTAGTAAGTGAAGACGGTAATGAAGCACAAGCAAAATCGATCATTACGCGTGAAGGCGCAGAAAAAATCGTAACTTTTGCATACGAGCTAGCGGTACGCGAAGGTCGTAAAAAAGTAACTGCAGTTCATAAAGCTAACATTTTAAAATCAACATCTGGTTTGTTTTTAAAAGTAGCACGTGAAGTAGCTGAGCGTTACCCACAAATTGAATCAAATGAAATGATTGTTGATGCAACATGTATGAAGCTGGTAATGACACCTGAAGAGTTTGACGTAATTGTTACGACTAACTTATTTGGTGATATTTTATCTGACCTTTGTGCTGGTTTAGTTGGCGGTTTAGGTATGGCTCCAGGTGCTAACATTGGTGAAGACGCTGCAATTTTTGAAGCTGTACACGGTAGTGCACCAGATATTGCTGGCAAAAACCTAGCTAACCCAACATCTGTAATTTTAGCGTCTATTCAAATGCTTGAGCATTTAAATATGGGCGATACTGCAGAGCGTATTCGTAGTGCTGTTGCTGATGTAATTAAATCAGGCGACCGTACAACTCGCGATTTAGGTGGCAGCCACGGTACAACTGATTTCACTCAATCAGTAATTGACCGTTTATAATTAATATTTGTTATTAATTTAAATAGCCCGCTAATTTAGCGGGCTTTTTTGTGTTTGCTAACTGCGTTTACTACCTAATGTATTTATGCAGGTTAGTATTAAACCTAATTAAGCCCAAAAGTAGTAATCCTAATAACCCCGCCAGTGATCCGCCACTTGAACCCGAACTACTTTGTTGCTTTTGTACAGTAGCAGATAACTCTTGAGTAAAAGTATCACTGGTTTGAGTATCAGTAACATTCAACGTTACGTTATAAGTCCCGTCAGCTTGATAAGTATGCCTTGGGTTTTGTAAATTTGATAACACACTGCCATCACCAAAATCCCAACTATAAGTGTAACTATTAAAGCCGCCGGTTACTTGGGCATTAAATTGTGCGCTTAAATCACTAACTGTAGCGTTTGCGTTTATGTTAAGCGGAACATTAGCAGTTACATCAATCGCTTTTGATTGCTCAGTGCCTTCGTTATCTGTCACTGTAAGCGTTACTTGGTAATCACCAGAGTACAAATAATTATAAGTAAGCGATTGAGTCGCTAAAGTACTTCCATCCCCTAGCTGCCAATTATAAGTATACGGAGCTACTCCACCTGTAAGCGATGCCTCAGCTGTTAAAGTTCCTTGGTTTATCTCATATTCAATTTCATTTACAGTTAATGGTTCAACTAATGTAACTTGTGCTACAGCTACTTGCTGTGAAGTGCCATTATCTGCCATAAACTCAACGTTATAAGTGCCATAGTCTTGGTATTCATGAGTAGGCGTTAACTCTGTGCTGGAGCTTCCATCGTCAAAACTCCACGTAAATTTGTCCGCAGGAGTAAGTGCAAAGCCTTCTACATTAAAATTAACGGTTAAGCCGTTTTTAGTAAAATTAATACCCTTAGTAACATCGTAAGTAAGCTCTACTTCTATATCTTCACTGTCTGCTGACTGGCTTATAATACTAAACCCAAAACCAACCTGTGGAAGCACAACACCCGATGGTTTTTGCGCTTCAAAGCTATAATCGGTTTTATCAGTAAACCCGGTGATAGCTGATAAATCATCATCACCTAACCCTGCCCTTTGTTGGTATAGACTAAAAGCAGCATCACGTATTTGAATTGCTGAAGCAGCCGGAGTTTGCGTACTGCCTTTATTTATCGAGCGCTGATCAGCATCTACCACTAACGCAAAACCACTGCCTGGATGCTCGGTAGTGTTATTATCTGCTTGAGATTCATTGCTGTACCACAATAATAACCCCGGTGAGTACTGCTCTGCTTGCAAACTACTGTCAACGCCTGTGTATGAACGCAGTTGTAAATAGTAATGTGATGGCGATGCATATGTGTAACTACCTACTTTTTCAAAGCCATTAAACTCAGTGTTAACTTGATCTTGTGCATTATTTTGCCAAATTAAAGTATCACTTTGCTCAATGCGCATATCATCAACAACAAAACCATAATAATGTGTGTTCGCATCTGTTATGTATTCAATTTTTAAATCAATTGTTTGCCCAGCATAAGCTGATAAATCAAACTTATGGGTCAAATAGCCGTTAGGTTGCTTAGCATCACTATTAAGAAATGAATCACCTGAGATATACGGACCAATATCACCGTAGTATGGATTAAGCGCTTGCGTATAATTACTCGCGATTGGCTCGCCATTTACTTTTACTTGAACTAAATCGTAATCACGCTCAATACTGTAATAAGCAATAAAGCTTAAAGTAAGTGTCTCAGTTGTGCTTGGTAGCGCTATTGTATTAGCTAAGCTGTTGCTAATATTGTCGCCCGTATTTGAATAGTATTGAAAATCACCTTCAACTGGAGCCCTAAATTTTTCGAGCCTTGGTGGTAGTGTTATTTTTATTTGATTTTGCTGTTGTGAAGTACTCGCAGTATTAATTAATGTTTGCTGTGAATTAGCCTCTATCTCATCCATATCAAGCGTAAGCTGGTTAACCCAGTTACCCTGGTACCGCTTTTGTAAATATTCAAGCGCATAAGGGCTAAACATAACTGGCTCTGAGCCTCTTGGCGAACCAGCCCAACTTCCTGTCGACATAACTGACCAAGACGCGACAGGCTCACCTACCGTGTTAGATTGTAAGTCGTATTCATCTAATAATCCTAAATCATGCCCAAACTCATGCACAACCACACCAATCCCGGCATCAATAGGGTTAATGGTATAACCAAATAGCTTAATGTTACTGCCTGCAATCTCGCTCGGCCCGCTATTTTCATCAAATACATAGTAGCGGTGCGACCAAATAGCATCGGTGCTTAGGTAACCGCCACCCGCTTCTTCGCCAATACTTGAATGAAATACCATTACATGGTCAATAATGCCATTAGGTTCATTAAGGATACCGTCGCCATCAATATCATCTAAATCAGTTAAGTCATAATCCGCTAAATTAATATTAAACTTTGCAACTGCTTTCTCCACTGCCTCTTTAATTAAAGCAGGTGCATTTATATCCCGTGTACTGCCTTGGCGCTCACCATATATTTTTGCATTGCTATTAGCGGTTACCCAGCCATATACCTGCCCGCTAAAGTTTAAGCTGTTCCCCGAAGCCACTTTATAATAATCAGCAGCCGTTTTTAAGCTTTGTCCATCAGGGCCTGTATAACCTTGAGTATTAAAAAGCATTTGCTGATAGTGCTCAGTTGAATAATCAGCGTAAAACATGTCGGTGTCTTGCTCTACGAGTTTATTGTCGTCATGTTTAAGATCAGGAAAATCAATTAAGATAGCTAACACTTTTACATCATTAACGCTTTGATCTGGCACTGGCGACGTTGAAAAAGCGACCTGTTGTTTATTTGTATTTGAAAAAACGTTGAAGGAGGATTTAAATTGCCTAAAGCCATTTTTAATTGAGTGATTGGCAACGTCTTTGTTACTCATATATGACTTAAATGAACTATCTAACTCACTTGAAGATATTTGGTCTCTTTTTTTAAGCCAATATAAAATACGCTCTTCGTTAGTTATACCAATATCATGCGGACTTAAGTTATTAGCCGCCACCATAGGGCTTAATAGCGTAGTTAAAAGCGCAATTAACGTCACTTTTTTCACTGTGTTTTCCTCAAACATAATTATGTAGCAATCATACCTAATAATAGAAATTTAAACATGCGATAAAAACATATAGTTAACATATGCAATTAAAGCTAATGGTCTCTCACACTCTTTTATATCTAAAATCGAACTTACGACCTAAAACGCATAATTTCTGCCAGTAAACTCAATTAAACATAGATTTTCTGCAGGTTTAAATTAAAAAAAGCCACAAAACGAATTTAAAATGCAAAAAACAACTTTCAAGGTTGACATGAAGGCTCAAAACCCTTAAAAATAAACCTATACAAAATCTTTAATTTAAAAGCAGTGTTTTGCTAAGTAGAGTAAAAACTATGAACACACACATTAATCTTTTAGTCGTACTCGTACTGGTCTTAGTTATAAGCCCAGCGGGGATGTATTAAAAGGTGATACTGCTTTTTAAAAACCCTCGCACTACGCGGGGGTTTTTTTATGCATAAAAAAGCGCACAGAGGAATGAGGATGAGCAAACAAGAATATAATGGTTCTGAACTAGTAGTTCAGGCATTAAAAGAGTTAAAGGTAAAATACATATTTGGCTATCCCGGTGGTTCGGTTTTAGACTTATATGATGCACTTTTTCAGCAAGATGACATTGAACATATATTAGTACGTCACGAACAAGCTGCAACACATATGGCTGACGGCTATGCCCGCGCTACTGGAGATGTTGGTGTTGTACTTGCAACCTCAGGCCCTGGCGCTACAAACTGTATTACAGGTATTGCAACGGCCTACATGGATTCAATTCCTATGGTTGTGTTATCGGGCCAAGTGCCTACAAATTTGATTGGCGACGACGCATTCCAAGAAACCGATATTGTGGGTTGTTCTCGCCCTGTAGTTAAACACAGTTTTAACTGTAGAAGTGCTAAAGACATCCCTACAATCTTAGCTAAAGCTTTTTATATTGCTAGCACTGGTCGCCCAGGTCCTGTCGTTGTTGAGCTTCCAAAAGATATGCTTAACCCTGCTATTAAGTTTGAATACGAATTTCCTAAAACCACCGAGCTGAGAACGTACAGCCCTAATACTAAAGGGCACTCAAAACAAATTCGCAAAGCCGTAACAGCTATTTTAGAGGCCAAAAAACTGGTTATCTACTCTGGTGGTGGTATTGTCATTTCAAATACATCAGAGCAATTAACGCATTTAGTTGAATCATTAAATGCCCCCATTACAAATACACTAATGGGATTGGGTGGTATTTCAGGTGTGCATCCAAACTTTGTAGGTATGTTAGGCATGCACGGTACGCTTGAGGCAAACAAAGCAATGGCTAACGCCGATGTGATTTTAGCGCTTGGTGCCCGATTTGATGACAGGGTAACTAATAATGTTCAAAAGTTTTGCCCTAATGCCACAATTGTTCATGTTGATGTTGACCCAACTTCAATTTCTAAAACAATTAAAGCACACATACCAGTTGTAGGTTGTTTAGCAACCGTACTTGAACAACTACAAGCGGGTATTGATAAAAGCCCAATTAAAATAGACCGCAGCGCGCAAGAAGATTGGTGGCGACAAATTATCAGCTGGCGCGAACAAAAGTGCTTAAGCTACAACACTGATGGCGACAAAATTAAGCCACAAGCCGTGATAGAAGCGGTTTATAAAGCTACTAATGGCGACGCTTACGTAAGTTCTGACGTTGGTCAGCATCAAATGTTTGCAGCGCAATATTATCCATTTAAGCATCCTCGTCAATGGATCAACTCAGGCGGCCTAGGCACCATGGGCTTTGGTTTACCTGCTGCGATGGGCGTAAAGCTAGCCTTTCCTGATAAAGAGTCTGTGTGTATTACGGGTGATGGCTCTATTCAAATGAATATTCAAGAACTATCAACCTGTTTACAGTACAACCTAGCGGTAAAAGTTGTATCACTTAATAACCGCTCTTTAGGTATGGTACGCCAATGGCAAGACATGGTTTACGGTGGACGTCATTCATCATCTTATATGGATTCACTACCTGACTTTGTTAAGTTAGTTGAAAGCTACGGCCATGTAGGCATACAAGTAAACACACTAGATGAGTTGCAACCTGCTATCGATAAAGCAATGTCAATTAACGACCGATTAGTCTTTTTAGATATAAACGTTGATGAGAAAGAACATGTATACCCAATGCAAATTAAGTTAGGCGGCATTGATGAGATGTGGTTACGTAAAGGAGTAAAAGCATAATGCGTCGTATTTTATCTATTTTATTAGAAAACGAACCAGGTGCCCTATCACGTATTGTTGGGCTTTTTTCACAACGTGCATATAACATCGACAGCCTAACTGTTGGCACAACTGACGATCAATCATTGTCGCGTATTACCATTACCACAATGGGTGATGACAGAGTTGTAGAGCAAATTACAAAGCAGGTTAACAAATTAGTCGACGTGCTTAAAATTATCGATTTAACAGAAATGAGTCACATTGAACGTGAGCTATTGCTTGTTAAGGTATTTGCTCAAGACGAGACGACTCGTGCAGCGGTTACGCGAGTAGTTGATGTGTTCCAAGGTGCTATTTTAGATATGGGCCGACAAAGCTATAGTCTACAACTAGTGAGCAGTACAGACAAAATAGAGTCGTTTTTAGACACTCTTCGTCATGAAACCGATATTATTGAAGTTGTACGTTCTGGCGCTGTTGGCATTGGTCGAGGCGATAAAGCCTTAAAAGCATAAATTTATAATATAAAGGCATCAATTGATGTCTTTATTAAACATAAAAAAAAAGAGCTAATTAGCTCTTTTTTTAATTTAATTCGTTAAACCTATTAAGGGTTTACTTGGTCTTTAAGACCTTTACCTGCTTTAAAGCTTGGGATAGTTGCCGCTGCGATTTGGATCTCAGCACCCGTTTGTGGGTTACGGCCAGTGCGAGCTGCACGTTCTTTTACTGAGAAAGTACCAAAACCAACTAATGCTACTGAATCACCTTCTTTTAAAGAAGAAGTTACAGCACCTGTAAACGCGTCAAGAGCACGAGTAGCAGCGGCTTTAGAGATTTCTGCATCAGTAGCAATTTTTTCAACTAATTGAGCTTTATTCATTGTTAGATTCCTATTCGTTATTATTTTGCCTTCGCAAAACCTATCTTTATGCATTTTTAAAGAGTTAGCAACAGCAAATTGCATTTTTTGCTTAAATTCTTAAAAAATGAGTAAAATTTAAATAATTCTCTGTAAAATACAGCGTGTTGGGTTAACAAAGACTTAATTTGAGTACAATTTTGGCGCAAGTTAAGCAACTGGGTAAATAAGCTATATTTTTTCGATCACTAAGGTCACTTCCCCGACCTCGACTCCAAACTTAACAATAGATGTGCGGTTTATCAAGCGCGATTGTGTAACCAGGTACATCCAATCATCAAAATTCACTTTTAAAGTACTGCCATCGTATGGAAGCTCTACATCGTAATTCCAATGAAATACGCTGCCATCACTTCTACCTTTTGCTGTACCTATAACATCATCTGCCACACCCGTTAAACTATTGTCTTCATTTAACGTTATTTTCCAAATACGCTTTTGAGTTTCGCCGTCGTCATAAACAAAGTCTTCTTCAATAACGCCCTGGTTACCTTCCCAGCTCGCATTCATATCTACGACAAGCTTGCGGGTCAATTCACCCTTAAAGTCTTGTACAACACCGTAGGCTTTCAAATCTCCACTAAAAAATGTTTTAAAGTCAAAGTTTGGCGATGTATTTTTATAATGCTCTACATTTGGTGCCGAACAGCTTATCAGCAACAAAGCAGATAAGCATACAAGAGCTGTTTTAAACACGTTAAATACATTCATATTAATTCCCTAATAGTTTCTTTCGTAGTTTCGGCTCAGAGGTTTTTTCATCCAGCCAAATGGCTAAAAAATCACTCGAAAATTGAGGTTCATTTATTTCGCCAATTTTTTCATCATTATGATAAAAAGTACTCATACCCTGCTCATTTGTGACTAACGTTAGCGAATCCCCTTGTCTAATATCAGGCCAAATAGACAATAATTTACTGTCGTATTTGTCTGCTAGCTCTTTTTTTCCAATATGCTCCCACTGCTCATTTGTTGCTTTTACGATTTCTTTAGCTTCAAAGTCACGTAAATAGGTAAGTTTAAATTTAATAGGATGCGTTCCTGCGCTGTAATTACCTGAAGGGGTAAATAAAACCGCGTCATATACATCCCAAAATAAATACTCCATTCGTGCTTCGCCTACTTTATTAAATTGTGTGTCAGCTAAAACAATTGAAGTTGTAAGCAAATAAAAAGTAACTGCCTTTAGTAAAAATTTCAAAATAAGCTCCCTCGAGTCAATGGGTAATGTTACGAAATGGGAATTGTGGGCGATCAGCGATTGATGAATAACTTGATTTTTTGGTTTATAAAAAGAATAACAGTAAACACTGTAGACCAAAGCGCACCGTAAACGAGCCAAAACTGCCATAAAGGTAAGCCTAAGCTTATTACTTCAAAGCGCGCCCCAGCCCAATAACTTGCTGGCGCAAAAGCCATGCATACTAAAAAGGCCTGCCAAAGCTTTAATTTACTCAAAAAAACCATAGAAGTATTTAAAGAAAGTAATAACGCAGCCCATAAAAAGACGAGCCATAGAGGGAAGGGATAAACTTTAAATTCTAACAAGCCTAACTTTACCGCTATAAATTCTAACAATAGTGCTAAAGGTAGGGCTTTAATTAGAAGTAAGGTGTCTTGTTTTTTTTGTTTTGACAACCAAAACATTAAAACAATAATCAATCCGCTAAAAAGTAGCGAATCAGCTTCAAGCAGCAATGATAAAAACCACACTGCTTGAAATAAAACAAAATTAGTAACCGAGCGCAATATCATCGTTATCGCTAACAAAACGTGGTTTACGCGCCATTAAATGCACCGTACTTGTTGCTCTAGCTCTAAACGCGCCTTCGCAGTAAGCAAAATAAAACAACCATAAACGATAAAAACGTTCATCAAATTTTGAGCGGTCCAAATCAGGCCAGCTTTTTATAAAACGGCTTCGCCAGTCTGCTAATGTTCTTGCGTAGTGAGCACCAATATCATTAACAGTATGAATTACCATGTCGGTATTATTTTTAATCTGCTCACTCATTTCGTTAAGTGATGGCAAACACCCGCCTGGAAAAATATACTGCTGGATAAAGTCAGAGTTTTTTAAGTAGTGCTTATAACGCTGATCGCCAATAGTTATAGCTTGTATGAGCATTGCACCGTCGTCTTTTAACAATTCACCACATTGGGTAAAAAAGCTAGGTAAGTACTCATGGCCCACCGCTTCTATCATTTCGATAGAAACAAGCTTGTCGTATTTTCCTTTCAATTGTCTGTAATCAAGCTTAAGTAATGTAATTTTACTTTCAAGACCAAGCTCTGAAATTTTATTAGCGACATAATCATGTTGCTCATCAGATATGGTTGTTGTTGTTACATGGCAATCGTAATGTGTGGCTGCATATATAGCAAAAGCCCCCCACCCTGTACCAATTTCAATTACTGAATCATTTTTTTGAAGCTCAACTTGCTCACAAATGCGTTTAAGCTTGTATTGTTGAGCCTCTTCAAGTGTGGCTTCTTTTGTAGGATATACAGCACTTGAATAAAGCATTTCTTTACTCAAAAATGATTCGTACAAATCATTACCTAGGTCGTAATGAGCAACGATATTTTTCTTAGAGCCCGATTCAGAATTTTTGTTTTTTATGTGATTAAACCGGTGCGCGATATTACTAAAAAATGCGAATTTCTTCTCAAACTCATCAAGTTGCTTCTCATTTATAGCAAATATCTCAATGAAAGAGGTTAAGTTGTCACAAGACCAATGCCCCAAAATATAGGCTTCACCAGCGCCAACGCTCCCAGATAATGCAAATGCCTTATACATAGCTTTATCGTTTACTATAATCGTTGCTTTTAGCACTGAAGATGGGTCACCAAAAACTGTACGCTCGTTTGCATCTACTAAAACAACTTGGCCTGTTTCAATTGACGAAAAGGCTTTAGTCACTAATTTTTTATATATGTTAGTTAACCAGTTTGTGCTTTGTTCGCAATTTAAGCTCGACACTTTATCCATTGAAATACCTATTAATTGTCCTGACTATCTATGTGCTTTATGGCTTGCCTGAGTGACCTAAAAAAGGAACTCGTTTTATAAACAACTTTAACGCTTGATAATAAATACCTTTGAAAATAGACCATGTCATGGCCGGAAAACGTTTAAATAACTTATTAACTTCTTCTTTAGTAAGCTCTTTACGTTTTAAGCGAAGTGTAGCATCAAATAATAGCTCTTCATTTCGCTTATTTTCAATGTGTATCAATGTTTTATCAAGCGATTGCTTAACATGCCAATGATAGTTCATATCTAGATTCATAAAAGGTGATACGGAAAAAACCTTTTTAAAGTTCACTTTTTTTTCTAAAGGTACTAAATAATAATGACGTTCGTTCCATGGTGTATTACTTACTTCAGCAATCATGTATTTAAAACGGGTGTCGTTATGACCAAAAAAGTAAAAATTAACAGGACTAAAATACACACCAAAACAACGAAGTTGCCCAAGCATGTAAATATGAGAAAAGGTTTCAGTAATACCTAAATTGGCAAGTTGTTCGTGTGCACGCTCAATAAGAGGACGTTTAGCAAGCTGTGAGGTGCCTGTAAGATAATCAGCTTCATTAAACTTTAACGCCTTTAAGCCTGACGTACCTATGTGTTTATGCACACCATTTAGTTGTTGAGGATTATTTAAATCTACCCACATCATATATAAAGGGTAACTAAAGCGATGTTCTTTAACAGCAAAACGGCGATGTTTAACATCGCCTAAATACACTGCACTAGTCAAATTCGACCCCAAGTTGCTTGGCTACATCTACACCACTGTGTACGCCATCTTCATGAAAACCATTGTACCAATAAGCACCGCAAAAATAACTATTGTTGTGTCCATCAATACTGTGTTTAAGTTTTTGAGCTGCAATAGACTCTTGGTTAAATACAGGGTGGTGATAAGTAAACTCGCGCAAAATTTTACTTTGGCTTATTCCTTCAAGATGGTTAAGCGTTACACAAAACTGTGTATCTGATTGTATACCTTGCAAAATATTCATTTGGTAAGTAACAACAGCGGCTTTATCCGTGTTGTTGTTAAGTAAGTAGTTCCAGCTTGCCCATGCCGCTTTTCTATCTGGTAAAAGGTTTGTATCGGTGTGCAGCACCACTGAGTTCTCAGTGTAAGCTATTGCACCCAATACTGACTTTTCTTGCTCAGTAGCATCACCCAGTAGTGCAAGCGCCTGATCTGAATGACAAGCAAATATTACTTTATCAAATTTACTTTGCTCACCATTGGCAAACTCTATTGTTACTTCATCATTTTGACGCGTAACTGATTTAATATTTGTATTGAGGTTAATTTTGTCGGCAAAACCTCTGATCAGCGGCTTAATATACTGACGAGACCCCCCTGGTACTACATACCACTGTGGTCTATTGGTTACATCTAAAAGCCCATGATTAAAGAAAAACTTAACAAAAAACTCAACGCCTACGTTTTCCATTTCTTTAATACTGGTAGACCAAATAGCCGCGCCCATAGGAAGAATATAATGGTATTTAAAAAAGTCATTAAACTGGTTATCGTTAAGCAATTGCCCTAATGATTGGTCAGACTGGTAATCACCTTTTTCATGCATTGCTTTGCACAGTTTGTTAAACCTAACAATGTCGTACAGTAATCGCCAAAACTTAGGTCTAAAAATATTACGACGCTGTGCAAATAAGCTTGTAAACGTATGTCCATTGTATTCAAAACCAGTGGCTTCGTTGTGCACACTAAAGCTCATCTGGGTTGTTTGTTTATCAATACCAATGCGCGAAAGTAGCTTTTCAAAATATGGGTAAGTTCGGTCATTAAATACAATAAAGCCTGTATCTATTGCGTATTTGATGCCACACACATCAACATCAACCGTTGCTGTGTGGCCACCTATGTAATCATTTTTTTCAAATACGGTTACATCGTAATGTTTGTGAAGCAAATGCCCACATGTTAAACCAGATACACCAGTTCCTATTATTGCTATTTTTTTCAACGGGCTAATCCTTTTGCGATTTTAAGCCAAATAGGCAGTGGTAAAATGCGTAAAGCTTTTAATATAAGTGTAAAACGATAAGGGAAATGAACGTCTTTGCGGCGTTTTTGAATACCCTTAATCATGTAGTCAGCTGCTTTTTCAGCCGTAACGGCCATAGGCATCGGGAAATCATTTTTATTAGTAAGTGGCGTTTTTACAAACCCAGGATGAACTAAAGTCACATCAACATCATTTAAATCAACCGCTAAGCTTTTTGCTAAGTAACTTACACCCGCTTTTGATGCGCCATAAGCTTCTGAACGAGGTAGCGCAAGGTAAGTAACACTTGAGCTGACCAAAACAAGTTGGCCGCCTGGATTTATTTTAGGAAGTAATGCCTCAAGGCAATACCCCATAGAAAGTAGGTTAACGTTTATTACACGCTCAAACAACGCGCTATCAAAGTTGCGCGCATCATCTATATATTCACAATTACCAGCGTTTAAAATAACACGGTCAAAATGAGGAAAGCCAATAGTAGACTCTTTTATATCTTGCAGGTTAGTTGCATCAAACTTACATGCTTGGATATTGTCGTATTTAGCAAGCTCGGCGAGCTTATCACTATTACGGCCGCAAGCTATAACAGTGTCTCCTAGCTGTGCATATTTAATTGCTAGCTGCTCGCCAATACCTGATGTAGCACCCGTTATAAGTGTGATCATAATTAACCTGCCCTTTTATCAATTAGCTTTATAACGCTACCAAGTAAAGGAATGTGTTTGTATAACAACTCACCCACATTAAAGTAGTCTCTGTGCTTAATAATTTTGCCATCTTTAAAAATAAGCTTGCTATGACCGTCTACCGAGATAGTTTTACCTGATGAGAGCTTTGGATGTGCATAATGCATAGTCCAATAAATAAAAGCATTGTTACCGCTATTAAACGAATCACTAATATCAAACTGGCAATGCTTAACATTGCTGTATAAGTTAGCAAAGTACCTGCGCAATTCTACAATGCCGTTAATTTCATGCATCGGGTCTATAAACTGTATGTTGTCACAGTAAATATCACTCAATAAATCAAGATTAGTACTATCAAGCTGTTGGTATATTTCAACAAATTTATCTACTGGTAACTGGTTATCCATATCACACCTTAAATGCAGCAAGTGCACGTTCTCGTGCCGCTTTATGATCAACTATTGCTGGCCAGTAACATTCCTTATCTTTGCCTGTTGCGGCTAAATAAGTGTGTGGAAAATGAATGTGTTTATCTGGCACGTTTTCAAGCTCTGGCAAATACTTACGGATAAACTTGCCCGTTGGATCAAAGCGCTCGCTTTGTCTGATTGGATTAAAAACTCTAAAATAAGGCTGAGCATCACAGCCCGTACTTGCAGCCCACTGCCAACCACCATTATTTGAGGCTAAATCGCCATCAATTAAGTGCTGCATAAAAAAGCGTTCACCTTCACGCCAGTCTATTAATAAATGCTTAGTTAAAAAGCTTGCAACAACCATTCGTAAACGATTATGCATCCAACCGGTTTGCTTAAGTTGTAGCATTGCTGCATCCACTAATGGGTAACCTGTACGCCCTTCGCACCATGCTTTAAAATCGCTTTCGCTTTTACGCCACACTACAGCATTATACTTTTCGTTAAAGTTATCGCCGCGCGAAAGCTTCGGAAATTCTGCAATTAAATGTCTGTAAAATTCGCGCCAAACAAGCTCGTTAATCCACGTAAACGTTTTACTTTTTGATGTAGTTAAAATATCAGGATAACGCTGCTGAATATTAATAAGCAGTTGCTTTGTGCTTACAATACCTAGTGCTAAATACGGGCTTAAACCCGATGTGCCTTTTACACTGGGAATATCACGCTGGTCGTCGTAACTTGTAAGTTTGTCGCATATAAAATTATCAACTACGGTAGAGAGTGTTTCGTCGTCAACCGGCCACTTATCTGAGCACCCATCACTTTTTAGTAAATCACTCTCGTCAAACTCAATAGGGTCAGATGTTAAAGGCCATTGTGGCAAACTAAAGTGTGTATCTTGATACTGCTTTAACCATGCACGTTTAAATGGAGTAAACACTTTATACATTTCATTACTTTGATTTTTAACCGTTCCAACAGGTGCAATTAAATCACCTTCGTACAAAGTGAAAGTAATAGAAAGCTCATCGCATTCATGCAAAATTGCTTTATCGCGGTTTACTTCATTAAGCTCATATTCTGTATTAGCAATTACGTGTTTTACATCGTTTGCTTTACAAAAGTTAATAAGCTCGCGCGTACAATCACAAAAGCTAGGCGCTTCAATAATATGTAAAGTAATACCGTAATCAGCAAGTTGTGATTGAAGATAAGCAACTCGGCGCTTGAGTAAGTCAATCTGAATAGGCGCAGCTTGGTGTTGTTGCCACTGCTTTTCAGACACAAAAAAAATGGCGTGTTTAGCGCCATTATTTAGCGCTTGAATTAACGCTTCATTAGAAAAAAGGCGCAAATCGCGCCTAAACCAAAATAATGTATCCATTAAATACCAAATCGTAATTTTAAATCGTGAGGGTATGGGTTAAAAAACACTTGTTTTTCAAGGTACTCATTCGGATGAACTTTCAAATGATGTTTTAACAAGGTAAGTGGTACATACAATGGCACCAATCCTTCGCGGTATTCGTCTATCGCATCACGAAGTTCTTGTTTTTCAACCTTCGATAAATCATTTTTAAAGTAGCCTTGTAAATGCATTAGGGTGTTGCAATTATTTCTGCGAGAAGCTGGCTTTTTCAGACCCGTCATCAAACCTAAAATATATTCATCCGCAACTGCATTTATATCGTCACCTACGAACGTTCCAAGCAGATTACCCAAATCTCTATAAGCTTGGTAATTATGAGCCATTAACAAGTACTTATACTGAGAATGAAATTGAGTAAGCTTATGAACCGTTAGTGGTTCTTGTACTAACTTTTGCCAATTTTTAAATACGTAAATTCTCATTACAAAGTTTTCACGTAAATGCATGTCGTTTAAGCGACCGTTTTCTTCACATGGCAATAATGGGTTGTGCTTCATTATTTGCTCAGCAAAAAAACCAACGCCTTCAGAGGTATTACCCGTGCCTGCTTCGTTGTATATTTTAATGCGCTCCATGCCGCAGCTTGGACTTTTTGCGCAAAATACAAACCCGCTCAACTCTTTAGCTTGTTCTGTTGCAACTTTTTTACCATACTCGGTAAGTTGTTGACCTACATCTCCAGTGCCATCTGGGCGACATACTTTAATAGTATCGCCAACTTTAACTTGGCGAATAGTTGGACGAGGTATTGGTAAACCTACCGCTACCTCCGGACAAAACCGTGTATATTCAACGTGTTTACCTAACTCATCCATACAGAAGTTTGACTTTTTATGACCTGTGTCAAATCTAACTTTTTCGCCTGCTAAGCAGGCGCTTATACCTATTTTTATTATATCTGTGTGCATAAATTCTCTTAGTAAATCAAATTACCTATTGGATTTAGTAACTTGCTGAAGCCCTTATTAAAATGTAGCGCACTACTGACAACTGTAAAGCACAAACAACCATCTTTTGTTAAAGGAGTATGTTGGTGGCTACCATCTTGCCATATAAAGTCACCTGGTACATATTTTCCTTCTTCATCACTAAACTCGCCATCTAGGAGTAAAGTAACTTCAAAGCCAGTGTGCGTGTGTTCTGGTATTTCACCACCAGCATCAATATGTAACAAGCTAGAGCGTAATGGGCCATCATCAAGTGCAATACGCGATCTCGCAAGCTTACCCACTTGGGTAAATTTACTGTGAGAAATACGCGTTAGCGCACGTGGAAGCTGATAGTTATGCTCATTAACTTTAATAGAAACAGGCTCTACTTCATAAACTTCGTCAATAGAATCATCAGACGTGATCATATCAAGCACATTCAATTCAAATTCTTCAAGTAACTCAGGTTGCTCAGCTTGAGGTTTCTCATATTGCGCTGGCTCTTCGCTAAATAATGCGTTTGCATTGCTTGCCTCAATTTTAGCTACTTTCGCTTGGCACACAGGGCACATATCTACATGTATAGAAACGGCTAAACTCAATGATGTAGCAAGTGATGCATCGCAATACTGTGTCAGTAAAGTTTCACTCGGGTGATGTTTAATCATGCTGATCTCCCATTTCATTACGTAATTTTTGCAAGGCCAAACGTAATCGTGATTTTACCGTGCCTACTGGAATATTAAGTTGATGTGCAAGTTGCTCTTGCGACATGTCTTGAAAATAAACGCCCCTTACCACTTCGCGTTGAGCAATAGGTAATTTATCTAAATAACGTTTAATTTGTTTATCTTCTAAATGATCACTGTATTCGTGATGTGTATCTTGTGATTCGTTTAATAACGGCCAAATATCTTCGCTTATATTTTCTTCTTTATTGCTTTTCATTTTACGAAGCATATCGAATGAAGCGTTACGCATAACGGTATAAACCCACGTAGTAGCCGCACCTTTATCACTGTGATACAAATGTGCTTTACGCCAAACAGATGTTAACGTCTCTTGCACAAGCTCCATTGCTTGAGCTTCAACACCAAATTGCTTAATTCCAAAGCGTTTAATTTTTGGCGCAAAGTATTCAAATAAATAGGAAAATGCTTTTTTATCGCGTGACTGTGCAACATCTATAAGCGCTTGCATGAGTTCTTTACTCGGCGTTTCTGGCATGGCAGTGTACTTACCTGTATTAGGTTCACAACGTGGTGATTGTTGTTGACTTACCATAATAATTTATCCCGTTATTGCTTTTGTATTAAGTAATACGGGCAATAATTAATTTAGGATCATAAAATTTAGGCAAATTCGTTATTAATCACAGTATGGAGGAAATTCAGTAAGTTATCAAAGTTCGTTTCAAACGCAAGTTGCTGTTTTTTCTCAATAGAAATAGGTAGGAGCTCAAGCCAACGAGCTGCAATCCAAGGAAGTTTGTCAAAGTGAGTTTTTTTGTACAGTAAATTAAGTTCCGGATTACTTTTAAACACGTTTAAAAGCGCATCATGCAATAAGTCATGTTCGCCAACTGAGTTGTTAGAATCCTTATACCAATATGGCGTATTACAAGAAGATACCAAACCATGTCGCAGTTCGTCCTCGTCTTGATAAACATCATTTATTTGAACGCTTTGAGAGGCAAACACATCGATTAATAATACATCGTTGTCGTCTTGGTCAAAATCAATAATATCAACAAGGCAACCTTGCGCGCTTATATTAAATGGCGTGTCGTGCTCAAATGTACAAAGCACAAACCCTGTATTGTTTTTCAATGCGGTTTTAACCATATTTAAATAGCGAGGCTCAAATATGCGTAATCGCGTATAGCCTTCTGGTAACATAAAAATGGGTAATGGAAAAATCGCACGTTTCATAAAGTCTACTTCTTTCAAACACTCTGCCTTTATTTACGTGCGCTTTTGCTAAGTCGATCAGCTTTGTATGAATCGAATTAATTACCAGCTATATAATTGGCTAAAGATTAAACCAACCTCCCATAGCTTTAAACACTTGAACCGAGTAATAAGCGCTAATCATACTGACTACGGGTGCTAACATTAATGCAAATAATCCAAGTTCACTGCTCATCGTTTTAATCCTTTAAATAATTTATTTTGCGTTTTTAATACTAGTGTCAGTATTTTTAGGCGTTGTGCTATGTGTTAAAACGGGCTCATCTAATAAACCCTCTAAAACAGTTTTAGCATCAAAATAAAGCGTTTCCTTTAGTGATTTTTCAAGCTCGATTGTAGTTTGCTTTACGTAGCTTGCTACACTTTGAGTTAATATATCAGTTACATCTAGGTCCACTTCTGTTGCGTGTACTTGCGCAGAACCTAATACTAATAAACTTGCCATAGCGATTTTAATTGAATGTTTCATAATGGTATTCCTTGTTTGTGTATTGTTTAGACGTAGTTACATACTCAAGGGTTGTGCCAACATAAAAATAAATCATAAGCAACTGTAATTAAACAGTTTTACATGCATCGCTTTAATTTAAAAAATTCATACCTTGTTAATTTAACCATTTAATTTAATTTTTTGACTACTTTTTAGTTAATAAATAAAAGGGTTTAAATGTATTAATACCGTCACACTAAATACATTTAGCGTTTATAAAAACGTCATATCTACCCGCTAAAGTGCACACCACTATAAATAATTCAAAAAGTGCAGTATGACCCTTTCATCACGTCGAAATTTTTTAAAAACCTCAGCAGCAAGTATATTTACCGTCGCAGTATCGAGTGCCATTACAGGTTGTGCTCAAACATTAATAAACAAACCTCTATCGGCTATTGAATTTAAACACGGTGTAGCCAGTGGCGATCCGCTCAGTAATGCTTTAATAATTTGGACACGTGCAACCACTGCTCAATCAAATTTTGAAGTTACTGTTGCTTGGGAACTGGCAAGTGACTCTCAATTTAAAAACATCATCCGCAGCGGGCGCGAACAAACAGATAAAAGCAGAGACTTTACAATAAAAATAGATGTGCAAGAACTTGCTCCAAACACAGAGTACTTTTATCGATTTGTGGGTTTAAATACACAAAGCCCAATTGGCCGTGCTAAAACACTACCAATAAACAATGTTGAACAAATAAAAATGGCTGTTGTGTCGTGCTCAAACTACCCTGCTGGGTACTTTAATGCCTACACCGATGCCGCTAAACAAAAAGATTTAGATGTAGTACTGCATTTGGGTGATTACATTTACGAATACCCAATGGGAGGATACGCTACCGAAAATGCTGAAAACATTGGCCGCCAATTAGCAGCCGATAACAGCGGTGAAATTATTACCCTTAGCGACTATCGTAAGCGCTATGCCATTTACAGAACAGACCAAGGCTTACAAGCACTTCACGCTGCAGCGCCATTTATCGCAATATGGGATGATCACGAAGTTACCAACGATACCTATAAAAGTGGTGCTGAAAATCATACTCCTGATGAAGGTGACTTTTTTAAGCGCCGTGCAGCAGCTATTCAAGCCTATTACGAATGGCTACCAATTAGACCGCCTATGGGCGAACAAAGCCCGCAAATATACCGCACCTTTGATTTTGGTAATTTAATAAGCTTACACATGCTAGATACTCGCGTAATAGCACGCGATAAACAACTCGCTTACAGCGACTATAAAAACCTAGAGACCAAACAAATGGATGTTGCGCGCTTTGCCAGTGATTTAAATAATCCAAATAGGCAGTTACTAGGTAACACACAACTAAACTGGCTCACCAGTGCAATAACTAAATCAAATGCAAAATGGCAAGTATTGGGCCAGCAAGTATTGATGACTAAAATGTGGCTACCTACTGAAATATTCTCGCAATCCGATCGCACTAAAATACCTCAGGTGTTAAAAGAGCTTGTTGCCATTAAAAAAGCCGTGTTAGCAAATAAAGCGGTAACAGCTGAGCAACTCGCACGCGTAAATACTTTAATGCCTTATAATTTAGATGCGTGGGATGGTTACCCAAGCGAGCGCGAAGCATTATACAAAAGCGTTACCGCATTAAATAAAAAGTTAGTCGTGGTTGCAGGTGATACGCACAATGCGTGGCATGGCACATTAAAAAATGCAAAAGGCGAAAGCGTAGGAGTAGAATTTGCAACGCCTGGTGTTACATCCCCGGGTATGGAGCATTATTTAGCGCTTAATACAGCACAAGCAAAGCAAATGGCTGACTCGCTTTCATTGTTAATAAACGACTTAAACTATTGTGACTTATCACACCGTGGATATATGTTACTGACTATTACTAAAGAGCAAATCACAACCGATTGGCGCTATATAGATAACATAAACTCCCCTAGCTACAACATCACTGATCAACACCAAAGTGTTTATAAAGGCTAATACTTTTAAAAAGAAGGTAAATGTATTATTTACCTTCTTCACATATTTTATTTAACGCGCTTAACTACAGCTATAGATAAGCGTCCACGAAGCATCACTTCCGGGAATGCTGTTTGTATACCAATTTGCGCTGTATGCATTACCTTGATATTGCATTTTATCGTCGGTGTTATTGTGAGTAAACGGACCGGCCGAGTAATCTTTTTTTACCCAATTTGGGTATGCATTAATACCATTACAATCTGTTGAACTTACAACACTGCATCCGTTTGTATCAACACTTGTACCAGCGGGTGTATCTGGGCACTGATCAATATCATCATTCACTCCATCGTTATCCGCATCGCTTTGTGGTTCAACTACTTCAACAACGCAACCTACATTATTAACAGTTTCACCTACAGGTGTATTAGGGCATTGATCAACACTATCGCTAATACCATCGCCATCGCTGTCAGTTACCTCACAACCAATACTATCAACCGTTGTACCTGCGGGAGTATTATCGCACTGATCAAGGCTGTCACTTATACCATCGCCATCAGAGTCTAAAGCAACCGTACTACCACCCCAACCTTGAATGATCTCTTTAACTTTAGTGCCTGACGCGGTTAATGAATTCCAACTACCGCCTGGAGTAAATAACGAGGCACCTTCGTTTTTATCGTTTAAAGCCCAGTTAGCGTGGCTAATATTGTTTGTTTTAAAAAATGCCATCCATGCATCAGTTTCATTAGCATTAACACCACCATTGCCATCAGCATTAACTGTTCCCCACTCTGTAGCAAATAGTGCAATGCCGTTATCGAGTGCTGTTTGTGCTTTATTTCGATACGATTGACCATGCGTGCCAGCATAAAAATGCAGAGTGTAAGCAATATTGGCGCGATCTATCGGGTTTTGTGATGCCACATCAACATCTTGCGACCACGTAGGCGTACCAACCACAATTAAGTTATCAGGATCGATTGCTCTAATTTTATCAATAACTGTTTCTGCGTAAGGCTTAATATCGTTAGCCCATGAAATTTGTAACGGCTCGTTATAAATTTCATAAATAACATTGTCGTACTGCCCATATTTGGTAGCTACGTCTTCAAAAAAGCGAACTGCAGTCGCCTGATCGGTATGTGCTTCATGGCTATGAAAATCAATAATAACGTACATATCTTCGCTAATAGCTGCGTTTACAACAGTATCAAGACGGCTCATATTGCCCTCCCAATCAAAGTTCAAACTACCACCAGTACTCGTACCATGACCAATAGCTGCACGAATTAATGTTGCATTAAATTCAGTTTTTGCCTTTGCTACTGTTTGTGCTGTATAAAACTTTTCAGCGCCCCAACCGGTGTTACTCCAAAATAGGCTAGGTCCTGCAAAGCTTGTGTTTTCTCCACCCGCAAGAATTTGATTCCCACTCACCGTTAACTTTTCAACAGCGGCATTGGCCATTGTTGAGCATCCTAATAATAAAGCTAACCATAAGCTCGTCACTTTAAAATCCTTTCTTTTGTGATTATTTGAACTGTTATTCATCGTATTTCCTTAAATTGAAATTATCAGTCGTCATCGTTTGACGTAATAAATTGACACCAAAGCAATACTTAATAGTTAAACAAAGTTAATTTGGCGAGCAGAAAGTACCATTTACTTATTAACATTAAATGAATAAAAAGGTACAAGGAGAACGATTTTAATTAACTAAATATCAACAAGTGAGCGATTTAACGAGGTTTGAGGATTTTACTGGGTATATACAGGTATTTACACGATGTTTACATGGTGCAGGCAAAAATCTCGGTTACAAAAAATATGTATAAAAATGGAAAAAGCGGTAATAATAATTATTACCGCCATCAATAATAGCTAAATATCAGGGATAAATATGCGGGAAAAAAATTAATAAGCCAACCAAACCGAGTTCTGATTAACTGGCTTATTTTTTAGTAGGCAGCGCTTTTCTGCCCAAACGGTATGCATCCATCATGCTCAGCACCCAAATTATAATCATTAAAGGCACATACTTATATTCAGCGAGTTGAGCGCAGGCGTCAGATGGTTGTTGCGCGGCTTTTAAAATGGCCGTAACCGACATGGGGATTTTTCCGTTTACAATTTCATTTGCAGTACACTGTGCAATCGCAAATATATCTTGAAAGGTTAAAATTAAAAGAACAGAGAATACACCCGCAAAAATAGCGCCTATAAGGTGTTTTTTTAAAGAAAAATGCCCCGCTCCAGGATAAACAATGGCGGTAAGTAAAGCAGCTTTTAGATCTTGTTTCATTTTTACCTAATATAAATTCACTTTAACGTGATCACATAAAAAAGCCACTTTGCAGTGGCTCAATTAAAATATCAAGTAGTTAAATGTATTATTGTCCGCCAAACCCGAGAGTTAACTCAATACCAACAAAACGAGGTGCCCCTGCAACAAATGTTGGATTGCCAAATCCCCCTCCAGTATTACCTGCATCAACTAAATACTCTTTATCTAATAAGTTACTAGCAAATACACTAACGGCCCAATCATCACCACTTGCAATTCCTAAGCGCGCACTGACTAATCCAAGCCCAGGTTGGCTAATATCTAAGCCTGATATTGGCGCATTTGCTGGCTCAAAATACACTTCAGAGCGGTAGCTATATATTAAAGAGCTCGTTAAATTAAGTGAGTTCGACAATTCTGTTGAATAAAACAGCCCCGTACTAAATGTCCACTCTGGTTGTAATCTAAATTTATTGCCTGCGAGGTTACCGTTATTGCTGTCATCATCTATTTCAGCATCAAGGTAAGCCGCATTGGCAAATATCTCAAACTCATTATTAATTAACACCCTTACTTCAGCCTCTGCGCCAACATTAGTGGCAGAGCCCGCATCAGCAGAAAACGCAACGCCTTCATCATCCTGTAACGTAACCTGAAAGTTAGAGTAATCTTGATAAAATACAGCGACAGAGTAATCTAAACGTCCGTCAAGCGCTTTGCCTTTAATACCGGTTTCGTAGTTCCAAATAATTTCCGCTGGTACTTCTGATATAGAGGCTTCAACATTCCCTTGTTCGTCGTTAGCCGAACTTACTTCAAGTACTTCCGAACGACGCCCTTTTGAAACAGTCGCATACATATTTGTAGTAGGGTTTATTATATAAAGCGCATTAAAACGTGGCAGCCAATCATCATAATCAGCATCGCCATAGAATGTTTCACCATTTGTATCAACCGTAAACAATGGCGCTTGTGTTAAAACACTATTGGGTGCTGCAGAGCTATAACCACTGCGCTTTTCTTCTTTTATATAACGAAGACCCGCTGTTAACTCCAGTGCCTCAGTTGCAGCATAAGTTACATCAGCAAACGCTGAATACGCTTTGTTTTCACCATAGTTTGTAAACTCTAGTGAATATGGCAACTCGCTTATTGCACCACCTGTTAATGCTGGTGTTAAAATATTAACGCTACCATCATTATTAATACAAGGAACACCTGAACCCAATACGCCTAAGCAATTTAAGAATATAGACTCCTCTGTACTAAATGGGACACGCTGGCTACCATCTTCTTCAAAGTAACTCACACCAAAAATACTAGTAAACTTATTCTGCGTATAAACAGCGCGTAATTCTTGGCTAAATTGGTCGCCCTCAGCAGCTTCTGCAAATTCTAAAAACCATGCCTGCGTACCATCAGCATCAAACACTTCTAAAGAATCAAAGTTACGCCCTGCGGTAATTGAGGTGATTGTTAAATCGTTACTTACATCCCAATTTACTGTCAAATTTAAATCGTTAACTGTGCGCTCTACACCTAAGTCTTTTTTTTCAAACACAGACTCTGCATACGGACTACCTGGCATTTCAACAAAGCTATATGGACTTGTATCACCGCCGGTTGGTGCATAAATCCCATTTTTAAAAGATGTACCCGAGTCATCATTTTTTTCATACGTATACACCAAGTCAATCGTTACATCATCACTAGGTGTAATACGTAAAGACGGACGATAAGAAAAACGCTCAATAGCATGCATATCATCTTGCTTAAACCCAGCCGGGTTTTGGGAGTTACTATCTCCTGCAATATTTTTTATAAACCCATCACGTTCACGATATGTAAAAGCAACACGGCCTTGCATTAAATCATTACCACCCGTTACAAAACCACTAACACCTTTGGACGAGTAATTACCAACGGATGCTTTTAATTGAGCCGAAAAATCTTTTTCTGGTTTACGTGTTGCTACACTAATAGCCCCCACAGAAGCTGCTGTTCCAAACAGTGTCGCTTGTGGTCCCTTAACAACTTCAATTCCTTCTACATCAAAAAGCTCAAAGTATGAACCACGAGAGCGCGATACATCTGCTCCGTTATAATAAATAGACACACGAGGGGATGATTGAGACGACCCACTATCAGACGTAATACCACGAATTACAAAGCCTGGGTTGTTAGGGCTTTGCTCTTGAATAACAAGCCCCGGTGTTATTTCAGATAAAGTGTCGAGTTCGCCAATACCTAAGCTTTCTAAAAAGTCGCCATCGTAGGCACTTATTGTTACAGGCACATCTTGTATTGATTGCGCACGCTTTTGAGCAACAACCACTATTTCATCAAGTTCTTTATTTATGGTTTGATCTGCAAAACTATTTGTTGATGTAACGCAAATCATCGCCACAGACAATTTAGTAAGTTTAAGAAAAGGCCGTGTTGTTAATTTATTTTTCATGTTTTTCACTGTTCGTCCGGTTAATTGTTTTTAGGAATTACCGGTAATCTAACGAACTATTACGACTTTTTTACGTCTTATTAATTACGCATTGGTTAAATTGATGTTTCAACTTTATGAAAAACAATAAATTATTGTATTCATATAAAAATTATAATATTGAAAAACTCAGCGTACACTTGTACACTAAAATTCATTCAAATAGTGGTAGGATCTGTTATGTCGTTAGAAGCGCCCTATTCTAAAAAAGAAGAACAACTAAACGTAATTAGCCATGCACTTGGTATTGTATTTGCCGCATTTGTTATGTGGGATTTATTTAGCCAAGCCACCAGCACTAAAGCGTATATTAGTACTGTAATTTATGGCAGCAGTCTATTTGTACTGTTTTTGTCGTCCACTTTGTACCACGCCAGTATTCAACCACGCTTAAGAGCTTTTTATAAAAAGTGCGATCACTGCGCCATATACTTATTAATTGCCGGCACCTACACTCCCTTTTTATTAATCTCATTAACTGGTGCTTGGTCATGGGCAACACTTACATTTATATGGACTGTGGCACTGGCGGGCGTTGCGTACAAAGTATTTGTAAAAAACGGTAATAAAAAAATATCACTCGCCACCTACTTACTCATGGGTTGGTTTGCACTGGCTATTGTATATCCGCTTTATTCAAGTGTTGATGTAAAAGCACTTTACTGGCTACTTGCCGGCGGTATTTTTTATAGTTTAGGCACTTTTTTTTACAGCGCTAAAAGCACCCAATTTAGCCACGCAATTTGGCACTTATTTGTTATTGCTGGGTGTGTTTGCCATTATATTTCAATTAGTAATTATGTTTATTGAGCTGGTATAGCCAATTAATATGGTCTGGTTTGAGCGAGGAGCGGTCATTGAAACAGTTAGTTGATTTCCTAACTGTGTCATATTCAAGCAAACGAGCTACACGAGCATTTTGTTTCATTTAACTTTACTTAAAGTTATAGTAATACGTTAGGTTATTTTTTAAAACTATATAAGGTAGATAAATGAGCATGGCGTCAGCAGAAATATGTGCGATGAGCGTACTACTAAATTACTAGGCGCACAGTTACGCAATCCAGCCTCATTCACTAAATAAGGAAGTTTTCATGGCCAAAAATGACAAAATATTAATTGATGGGATTATTGATGATAGAGTCGAAATTAAACTGCCATCAACTAAGCGTGATGAAGTCTTTGAATATTTAGCATTTGAACAAATCCTTAAAGATTATGATTTATCAAAGGAAGAAATTGAACATGGTTCTGTGGATGGCCGCAATGATGGTGGTATAGATGGATTTTTTATATTAGTTAATGGACATCCGTTAGTAGACCCTGAGTCTTTTTCTTGGCCGAGAGCTGGGTCTCAATTAGAAGTTTGGATTATAACTTGTAAGTTACATGATACCTTTAAGCAAGCACCTTTAGATAATCTTGTTGCGAGTTTAAGTGAACTCTTTGATTTAGGTATAGAGAATAATGACTTAAGAGGTGATTACTCAGAATTAATCCTTAATACTCGAGAAAATCTAAAATTAGCTTACCGTAAGTTATCGCCAAGACTTAGTAGTTTTAATTTAAACTTTTCATATGCTTCTAGAGGTGACTCCAAAGACGTTGGAGAGTCAATAGTCTCTAGGGGAGAGCAAATTGTAGCAATAGCACAGGAGTCTTTTGGTGCATGCACAGCCTCATTTAATTTCTTTGGAAGCACAGAACTTATAAACCTCCACAGGAAAGTCCCCAATTATTCACTTGAGCTCCCATTCTATGAAGTGCTATCCAGAGGGGAGAAGTATGTCCTTTTAGCTAATTTATCAGATTACTATAACTTTATATCTGATAATGGAAAACTTAGGCGTTATTTATTTGATTCAAACGTTAGAGATTTCATGGGGTTAAATAGAGTTAATGAAGATATTAAATTAACGTTGAAGGATGATAATTCACCAGACTTTTGGTCCATGAACAATGGCGTTACTATTTTAACAACTTCAGCAAGTGTGATTGGAAAATCTATTCAGCTCCAAGATATCCAAATTGTAAACGGTCTACAGACAACAGAGTCTATATTTCGTCACTTTGAAGCGGGTGGAGAAGATATTAATGACAGATCTGTATTAGTAAAAATTATAGTGTCGAGTGAAGACTCTGTAAGAGATTCAATTATAAGAGCTACAAATAACCAAACAGATGTAGAAACGGCTTCACTTCATGCTACAGATAAAATACAACGGGATATTGAAGATGTATTAGAGCGCAGTGGTTTTTATTATGAAAGGCGAAAAAATCATTATATTAATATGGGACATTCTCAGTCACAAATAATTAATCCTCTTTATATTGCCTCTGGCTTTGTAAGCTTAATATTAAAGTCGCCACATAAAGCAACTGGTCTAAAGCAAAAATTTATGCGTTCTGATGAAGCATATGAAATGGTTTTTTCAGAAAAAACTAATATTGAAGTTTGGCCAAAAATTACTGCGGTCTTAAAAATCGTAGATGAGGCGTTGGACGAATTACGTCCTACAGGCTCAAATGTAAATGAAAGGTTTTTGAAGAGGTGGCGTCAATTAACAAGTTTACTTGTTGTTTCTAAAGTTTTGGGTAAATTTGATTTTAGTCCTACCGATCTTGCTAAGTTAGATATTGCATCTATTAATGTGCAAGAGGTGAAAACCATTTGGGAATTTTTAATATCCAATCGACCTAATGCTTTACTCGCTAATAACTGGCGAAAAAAGAGTTTTCATATTGATATCTGTAGGGAAGCGGCTACTGAGTTTTCAATATCGAATCCTGAGCGAGTTGAGAGGGCGAACGATTTTCAACCTAATCCACCGAAGAAACCTCTGAATAAGTCTACTAAATCAAAATCAGATAAAGTACATAAACCCGCGAAGAGAGTTAGCTTAGAGTTTGCACATAAAGTCAACGAAGTTTTACCCGAACAGCCATGGAAACCCGGAGTGCACCGCTATGTAACTGAAATTTTAGAGTGCACAGTTAAAGAGTATTTTTCCGCTGTTAAAATTTTAATAGAAGAAGGGTTAAGGAACAAACAAAAAGACGGCATTGTCTATGATATTGATGGAAATGTCATTTGCTTCGATGAAGAGCGAGTAAACCCTCAATCTATGGAACTGATTGAAGAGTAGCGCCTAACAAGGGTTTTCAAGTCGGACAAAGCACATAATTAGGATGACAGCCATCCTAATTATTACGAAAAAAGCCAACAAAAACAGTATGAAGAGTGCATTTTTATAAATAATTAATCACGCAAAAAGCCGAGCTATGTAGACAAAATGAAAGTAACAATAGACAGCCCAATAAGGCGACGACAGCTGTTTATTAAAAAATGGCAACCGTATTATCTTGTTCATAATATAGAAAAGCTGCAAAACACGATGCATTAAGAAGGGTAAGCGCTTTTACCCTAAATAAAAGCCACTCAAGTACCCGTAATCCCGTCCAAAACGCCAATTAAAACAACACCAAACTCCCACTTTATATTCTGCATAAAATACAGTAATCGATTGAACCAAAATAGGAACTCAGCTATGGTTTGTTTATCAATAAAAATAAATAAAAAACGAGTTAATCTACAGGCTCGTTAGGTGCCTGTTGGAGGTTCAATGTTACCCATGAATATGAAGCCCCAAAATTTTGGTGGGCTAGGTGTAGAAAAGTGGGAAGACTATTGTGGTCGAATTGGACTCTCGGGCTCTAGAGCTTATCGAGAGTTTGTCAGGCAAGTTGTTTATGATCATTTTAATCTTCATAATTCTCTTTATCCTGAATTCGATATTAATGACTTTGAGTTTGAGTCAATTTATCTTAGCGTTAAAGAAATAAAAAATTCAGTTCGTTATTTTAGAAATGAGCAAGTTGATTGGTGGGGGGAGCAATATGAAGAATTTAAAGAAACAAATTACCCTTATATTATTTTTGAAAAAATGAGTGAGAACAAAACTCCACCATTTCCGCCAGTAATAATTCAAGAGTCAACATTCTCAAATAATGATGGAAAGGCATTAGGTAGTCCTTTTCATTTAGTTGAAGGGACTCATAGAGTTTCCTATTTGTTACATATGGCAAAAATTGGTGATATTGAGTGGAATAGTACACATGAATTTATTATCTTAAAAAAAGTCTAAATCACCTAACAAGGCAATTAAACGGAACTAAAACAGTGAGTTACGTTTCGCTTCGTTACACATTATAACCCACAATTTTAGTCCGCTTATTGCGGCGTTATGAGCCTAGGAGGCTTCGTTGAGATCATTACATGATTCGATATTGCAGAAACTTCAAGATGTACAAAGTGAAAGCGAAGTAGAAGAAAAACTTGCTAAATTCATTCCTAAAGTTTCTGGTATTGTTAAAGAATCATTGCTGAAAGAAGCTCCTAAAATGTTACATGAGAAAAGAGCACAGTTTGATCAATTTACTCTGAATAATCTAAAGCGCTGGCAAAAAGGTTTTGATTCTCTAGAAACACATATTGTAATCTGTACTGAAGCTGGAGAAAGTATAAATAACGAATGTCGAGCTGAAGCTGTAGAAAATGAAGATATTGTTTTTGATTTAGTTGTGCGTTTCCATGCAAGAGCATCTCATATTGCTCAAGAAATTTTATGTTTACTAAAAAATGGCTTTGCTGATGCTGCTCACGCAAGGTGGAGAGCCTTACATGAGGTAAATGTTACAGCAATGTTCATAGCAAAGCATGGTTATGAATGCGCAAGGAGATTTTACTTTCACGATATCGTTGATTCGTACGACGGAATGAAAGAGCACAATAAGTATGAACATAGACTTAGAGAAAAAGGTTGTACACCTGAACAAATTGCTAATTGCAAAGTTCAATATGATGAAGCTGTAAAAGAATTTGGCAAAAAGTTTAAAGATCATTATGGTTGGGCTGCCGAGGTATTCCCTCACATTAATAGAGTAGGGTTTGGTTCACTAGAAAAAAATGTAGAACTTGATCACATGCGTCCTTATTACAAGTGGGCTAGTCAAAATATCCATGCTGGCTCAAAAGGCTCACGGAATAGACTTGGACTTGAAGAGTCGAATGAAGATATTTTATTAGTTGGGCAGAGCAATTCAGGCATGGTCATGCCTGCTCACATGACTGCTTTAAGCTTATGTCAAATAACAGGGTGTTTAATAATGCTAAGGCCAACTATAGATAACGTGGCCATTTTAAATATTATTAACGAACTTCAAGAGACCGTAGGGCAAGAGTTTGTATCTATAGGTAAAATGGAAGGCTCATAACAAGAGACTAAGGCTATGACAGTTCGCTTATGGCACTCTCCAGCCTGTCGACAACATAAAATATTGATAATAATTGGCAAGGTATTTTACTGTGTCGGATGGCGTGGCTTCGCCACTTATCCGACCTACGTCAAAATGCAGGTTGGTTAAGCCGAAGGCGCCACCCAACAAAGTTTTAGATTCACGCCTTGAAGGACAGCTGCTGGTATTTATCCGCCAATAATAGTCACATCACTCCCACCGGCACTCGCGCATATTCACTTTGTCGTTTTTAAATAGCACACCTTCTGATAGTAGCTTTTCGCGCTGTTCTTGGTATTTTTTGCTACCTGCAGGGAATGATATTTTACCTTGGCTATTCACTACCCTGTGCCAAGGTATAACCGAGTCGTTTGGCATCACTTTTAATAAGCGCCCGACCAACCGTGAATTTTGCGGGTAGCCCGCAAGAGCTGCAACTTGCCCGTAACTTGCTACTTTTCCTACTGGTATGCCTGCGATAACAGTATAAATAAGTGTTTCTTTATCAATATCAGCGTTCATTTAAATACGCCTCACTAAGTACTTTAAATTGCTCCCAAATAGTACGCGCTACAGGGCCGTGGTGCACTGCATGTTGTCTAAAGGCTCTAATTTGTGCGCTAAATTTATGCTCGCGGTCAGTTATGTGTATTTCTTGAAGTGAGCCTGCTTTTATTTCAGGAGCGCAGTGCTCTAGGCTCATCATTGCCCAACCTGCGCCTGAAAGTAAAAACGATTTTAAGGTCGATACATCATCAATTTTCATCATGGCGGAGCCTTTTGAGTACGATAGTCTGTCACTGTCGATACTCAAGTCACTTTCAAACATGGCTAAACACGGATACGTTTGCAGTTCGCTATAGGTTAGCTTTTGAGGAAGTACGCCTTTAGCGCTGACAATGCCAATATCGAGCCTGCCTATGGGTACACTTTCTAAATCGCCTGTCGCATGGAATAAATCAAACCACGGGCCAATACCTAATTCGGCTTGCCCATTATTTACTTGCTCTAACGAAATAAAGCGCTTCCCGCTTGTTAAGCTAAATTCCGTGCTGGTAAACAACCTAAAAGTATTACTTATGATCTCGTTGTAACTTTGCATATGGCAAAGTTGTTCGTAACAAATTCTAAATTGGGGCTCATTCCCGAGTGCTAATTCTTTAGCAAGCTGTGCTAACTCGCCGTTCGCATGCAGGAGTTGTTGCGCCTCGCGGTGAAAAATACGCCCTTTTTCAGTAAGCTGTAATCGGTACTTACTTCTATCTAGTAACTCAAATCCTATTTTTTCTTCTAGTTTTTTAATAGCAAGTGTAAGCGCGGGCTGCGTTTTATGTAACTTTAGTGCTGCCCCACTTAAGCTTGCGCTTTGCACTATGGCATCTAAAATTATTAATTGATTCAGCTTCATATACCGCTCTGCAACATTATAAGTAAAACTTATTGAGTTTCTAAAATTTAATGATTTTTATTTTATATGTTTGCAGCGTATGCTGCACTTAATTATTTTGCCATCACTGCAACGGAGAAGACATGAAACTCTTTCGTCTATGTTTATTAACAACGACCTTACTTAGCTTAATAGCCTGTTCTGAGCCAGAACAACAAGTTAAAGAAGAGCCCATTCGCCCTGTTAAATTATTCAACATAGGTCATGATTCTCAAATTAACATTCGCAGCTTTCCTGCTGAGGTTGTTGCAAACCAAGGCTCTTACTTGGCGTTTAGAGTAAATGGTGAGCTTGTTGAGTTTCCGGTTTTAGCAGGTGAAGAAGTTAAAAAAGGTCAGCTACTGGCAAAGCTCGACCCAGAAGACTTTCAATTACAATACGATGATAGAAAAGCCCGCTTTGAGCTTGCTAAGTCGCAACTTGGTCGTATTGAGCAATTACTTGAAAAAAGAATCGCAAGCCAATCTGAATACGATGAAGCATTAGCCAATATGCAGGTGGCAGAGTCTGCCTTTAAAATTGCCGAAACAAACCTAGAATACAGTGAATTACGCGCACCATTTGCAGGCACTGTGGCTAAAGTATTTGTTAAAAACTTTGAAAACATTCAAGCCAAGCAAAACATTTTACGCTTAGAAACACGCGACTTAATGGATGTAGAAATCCAAGTTCCTGAAAAAATAATAGCGCGCATTAAAAAAGGTACCGATTACCACCCTACCGTTGTGTTTGATGGCTTTGCAAAAAAAGAATACACCCTTGATTTAAAAGAGTGGGATACACAGGCTGATCCAACCACCCTGACCTACCAAGTTGTTTTTTCGCTGCCAGTACCTGATGACTTTAATTTACTTGCCGGTATGACTGGGCGTGTATTTATTGATTTATCTAAAGTTACTAGCTCGCAAGTAGCGTATACAATTTTACCTGTTGAGTCGGTTTTTTCAGAAGCAAAAGAAAGCGTGTCTGATAACGCGTATGTGTGGTTATACAACCCAGAAACAGGTGTTGTTAATAAGCAGGCTGTAAAAGTAGGGCAAGTTCACCGTGATGGTATTGAAGTACTTAGCGGCATAAAAGAAGGCCAAATGGTTGTATCTGCCGGTGTACATTCATTAGATGAAGGCATGAAAGTACGTCCATGGAATAAAGAGCGAGGCTTATAATTATGAGCTTTGCGCAACTCTCCATAGAGAAAAAAGTAATTAGTTGGATGTTTGCACTGCTGCTGTTAATTGGCGGTAGTGTGTCGTATTTTGACCTAGGCCAACTAGAAGACCCTGAGTTTACTCTTAAAACTGCCATGGTTATTACCATGTACCCGGGTGCATCGCCGCAGCAAGTAGAGGAGGAAGTCACCTTCCCTATTGAAAATGCGATTCAGCAACTCCCTTATGTTGATTACGTGACCTCTATTTCATCAAATGGTAAATCTCAAATTTCGGTAGAAATGAAAAGCACTTATCGAAAAGAGCAACTTCGCCAAATTTGGGATGAAATGCGTCGTAAAATTAATGACCTTTCTCCTTCGCTGCCAAGCGGCGTTTACCCAAGCACTATTTTAGATGACTTTGGCGATGTATACGGCGTTTTATATTCGGTTACTGGCGACGGCTACTCATATGACGAGCTTAAAGACTACGTAGACTTTTTAAAGCGCGAGCTAGTCTTGGTTAAAGGTGTAAGTAAAGTAACTATTGCTGGTGAGCAACAACCACAAGTTATGGTTGAAGTATCTACACGTAAATTGGCTCAACTAGGTATAGCCCCAAGCCATATTTTTGGCTTGCTGCAATCGCAAAATACGGTGTCTAATGCGGGCAAAATACGTGTTGGCGATGAGTCTATTCGCTTTCACCCAACCGGGGAATTTAAAGATGTAAGTGAGCTTGAAACTCTGCTTATTTCAAAACCTGGTGCAAGTGAGCTTATTTATTTAGGCGATGTAGCAAAAGTATTTAGAGAATACGCCGAAGTACCTACTAATGTTATTCGTTACAACTCAGAGCAAGCACTGTTAATTGGTGTGTCGTTTATGAACGGGGTTAACGTAGTTGATGTAGGTAAACGTATTGACGAACACTTAGCAGAGCTTGAATACCAGCGTCCGCACGGCATACATGTTGAATCGGTATATAACCAACCTAAAGAAGTAGAAAAATCGGTAGATGGCTTTATTGTAAGCCTTGTAGAGGCTATTGCCATTGTAATTGTGGTACTGCTTATATTTATGGGTTTAAAAAGCGGTATTTTAATTGGCGGTATTTTATTACTGACCGTTTTAGGCACTTTTATATTTATGAAGTTGTTTGCCATAGACCTGCAACGTATTTCTCTGGGAGCACTTATTATTGCCCTAGGTATGCTGGTAGATAACGCCATAGTAGTAACCGAAGGCATATTAATAAATTTAAAACGTGGCCAAACTAAGTTAAAAGCGGCAGTTAATATTGTTGAGCAAACTAAATGGCCACTACTAGGCGCGACAGTTATTGGTATTACTGCATTTGCTCCCATTGGATTAAGCTCTGATGCCACGGGTGAATTTGCTGGCAGCTTATTTTGGGTGTTATTTATATCGCTTTTATTAAGCTGGATCACCGCCATCACCCTTACGCCATTTTTTGCAAACTTAATGTTTAAACAAGATGAGTTTAAAAAAGGTAAGAATGCTGAGGGCGAAGAGGAAGACGACGACCCGTACAAAGGCTTTATTTTTACAGGCTATAAAGCACTTTTAGATGTGTCTATGCATTATCGTAAAACAACTCTTGTTCTTATGGTTGTATTACTTTGCTCTGCAGTAATTGGCTTTGGTGCGGTTAAGCAGTCGTTTTTCCCTGCGTCTAACACGCCAATGTTTTATGTAGATTATTGGCAGCAGCAAGGCTCAGATATACGTGCAACCCTTGATGGCATTAAAAAGCTAGAAAACTACTTACAAAATGAAGAGCTCGTTGAGGAAATAACAAGTACAACAGGCCAAGGTGCGCCGCGCTTTATGCTTACTTATGCTCCTCAAAAATCGTACTCTTCTTATGGGCAGCTTATTATTAGAGTAAAAAACCGCGAGGCGGTTGCTATAGTAATGCAAAAGGTGCGTGAATACTCACAAAGTACGCCACTTTCAGCCGAGCTTAAAATTAAGCCGATGGAAATTGGCCCATCTACCGATGCTAAAATTGAAGCACGCTTTACAGGCCCAGACCCAGTAGTTCTTAGAAAACTTGCAGCTAAAGCAGAAGACGTTATAGCAAAGGATGAAGGGGCTTATAATATTCGTGATGACTGGCGTGCGCGTACTAAAATGATTCGCCCGCAGTTTAACGAACAAAAAGCGCGCCGTTTAGGTATTAGTAAATCTGACCTTGATGATGTGCTGCTTACTAGCCTCTCTGGTAAACAAGTAGGCGTATACAGAGATGGTACGCAACTGTTACCTATTATTGCCCGCTCTCCTGCTAATGAACGTTTAAATGTAGAAAGCGTTCACGATTTACAAATTTATAGCCCAGTACTTGGTGTGTTTGTGCCAGTAACGCAAGTGGTTGACGAATTTGTGGTTGAATGGGAAGACAGCCTAATTATGCGCCGCGACCGTAAACGTACAATAACGGTAATGGCCGATCAAAACGTTTTAGGTGACGAAACCGCTGCTAAATTATTTGCCCGCATACGAGGGCCTGTAGAAGCAATAGAGCTACCGCGTGGTTATAAATTAGAATGGGGCGGCGAATATGAATCGTCATCTGATGCGCAATCGGCTATTTTTGGCTCATTGCCATTAGGCTATTTAGCTATGTTTGCGGTAACCGTACTGTTATTCAACTCGCTTAAACAACCTTTAGTTATTTGGGCTACAGTGCCACTTGCAATTATTGGTGTAAGTGCGGGTATGTTGATAATGAATGCGCCGTTTAGCTTTATGGCATTGCTTGGCTTATTAAGCTTAAGCGGCATGTTAATCAAAAACGGCATTGTGTTGGTCGATCAAATTAACCTTGAGCTTCGCGATGGTAAATCGCCTTATCAAGCTGTGTTTGAGTCTGGTGTTAGCCGTGTGCGCCCTGTAGCAATGGCAGCAATAACCACTATTTTAGGTATGATCCCACTGTTATTTGACGTGTTCTTCCAGTCAATGGCGGTAACTATAATGTTTGGTTTAGGCTTTGCCACCATACTAACGCTAATTGTGGTACCGGTACTTTACACGGTTATATTTAGAATTGATTACGAACCGCGTAAGTAGTTAAGCATATAATCGGTTAACATTAAAAAATGCCACTGGCTCAAGGTCAGTGGCATTTTTATTTAATACCGATGAAAAAAGAAAGGCTACATATTTAGTTGTTAAGAAACTAACCGCAACACTTCTTATATTTTTTGCCGCTACCACATACACAAGGTGCGTTACGCTCTGGTAATTTATCAAATACTTGTGGTTTTGACTTGCTAAGCGCAAAGTCTAGTTCGCGAATATCTTCTGGTACTTCAGCTTTAACTTCAATTGAAGCAAACAGCGAATGCTCTTCTAGTATTTCTTCTATTTCTGATTGTCGTGCAACTGAGTTTACAATTAACGTGAGCGGGTGTGACTCTGTGCCTGGCTTTGCAGTACGTTTTGGTGCAAATCCATTACTGTTATTTTTACCCATTATATCGGGCTTACCCATAAAGAAAAATTTTGACATGTTACTTCTATAACCTTTCTACATTATTAAGACGGCGCATCTTAACAGCTTACCCTTCATATAACTAAGTGTACTCGTAAATAGCTTAACAACACGTCTATATAGCAATTTTAACTTAAAAATTTAAATGGCCTGCAAAATAGGCTAACTATTATTATATACATTTACTATAAACTGATTAAATAAATGCGGTTATTATCAATATTTAAATACTCTGTACACTTAGCTTCGTTATCTAAGCACTTACCAATTAAGCGATAGGTATGCTAACTAGGGCGATAGAAATTGCCTTTAACTTTTTAGCCTCACTTATACAGAGGCAATTTATTTAAGTAGAGAAAGTCATGTTTAAAAATTTTGGATGGATAGTAGAAGCTAAACTTAATGCTGGTGAACTTGAAAACTTTAAAGCGGTGATGAATTCACAAGTTAATCGCGCACTTAATGAAGTTGGCACTAAAAATTATCAATACTATATGTCTGATGCTGGCGATGTTTTAGTTTACGAACGCTTTGTTGATGCAGACTCTTCACACGAACATATTGAAAATTGGGACGACCATTCAGCACGTTGGATGGCAGCTGCTGCACCTACACGCATGGTGCATTTAGGTGAATTACCTGACGATGTTCGTGAGCGTCATGCGGCCTTAAGCCCTCTTTGGCTAAAACCATTTGGTGGCTTTTCTCGCGAAGAAGAACAAACGAGTCAAATTAACAAAAACGGTGATACGACATTTGATAATTTTGGCTGGATTGTTGAGGCCAAGCTAAACCCAGGCCAATTAGATGCCTTTCGTGAAGTAATGAACTCACAAGTAGAACGTGCAAAAACAGAGCCTGGTACACTAAATTACCAATATTACATGTCTGACGATGGCGATATTATGGTTTATGAGCGCTTTAGAGATTTAGAAGCATCGCACATACACATCCAAAACTGGGATGATCATGCAGAGCGTTGGATTGCTGCAGCAACACCAACACGCATGGTTCATTTGGGTGATTTACCTAAAGAACTAACCGATAAACATGCTGCACTGTCACCACTTCTATTAAAGCCTCTAGGTGGTTTTGCAAAGTAAATATGGATAAATACTAAATTCGTAATATAGTTAAGTGCCACTGACTAAACTCAGTGGCATTTTAGTATCTAACTAAATATCATGGAAAAACCTTGGAAAATTTTAAAACCGCGATACTAATAGCGGGCAGCGTTTTTATACTTTTTGGTTATTTACGCTTTATAACTGACGAGAATGGTAACGTGAACTTAAACAACTACCGTTTTACAGGTGGTTTACTGCTTGTGATTTCAGGCATGGTTGATGGCACACGCGACCTTGTTAAGCGCCTGCGCTCTAAAAACTCGTTATCGGCGATTGCAGTTTATTTAGGTATACTCTTATTTTATATTGGCTTTAGCATTTTATAAGTGAATACCCTTTGACCTTTAAGCAACTCTTCAACAGCGCCCTATTACTTTTAGCAACGGCTCCTCCACTGGTTCTACTTGCATGGGATGAACAAGCCGATCCCGCATTTATTCCCAACGGTATATATAACACCTTAACATTTACGTTATTTCCAATAACGGCGATAGTGTTGTCGATTGTTTTATTAAGGCACCTATACAAAAAATACAATAATAACTTTGAATTTAAACATACAGTTAAAAATTATATTGCTGAGCATGGGAAGTTCCGCAGCGCATTTATACCAATGTTTTTGCCTATTTTAATTTACTTATGGTTATGGACGTCAGTTTGTATTTCTGTGAAATTATGGGCCAATAAACACAGCAATAATATATGGCAGCAAGAGCATCAATTACTTGAAGTAGGTAGTTGCCCAACTGATTATGAGTACAGTTGTGCAACGCTAACTGTGCTTAGTTTACATAACTACAGAAAATACACTTTTAGATGGTATTTAGATAAGAATAAATTGGTGACTTTGCAAAATAACAATATAAATTTAGTGGGCGTTACAAGCCCACTTGGTAATATAGTACAAGAAATACAGTGGTAGTAGAATACCACTTAGCTGCAGATTATTTTTTTAAGCTAAGGGTACGCCCCGAGCTAGGTTTTGACTGTGACGACTTGTTCTCTTTAATACTTTTTGGCTTACCAACATACGTGGTAGAACGCTTTTGATAAGGTGCTTTACTGCGCTCATTTTTGCGCTCGCCATTAGCATTACTGCGATCAGAGTTGCGACTTGAATTTCGCTCAGTACTTCGCTCGCCACTTTGTTCGCCTTTATTAAAACGGCGAGGATTTTCACCCTGAAAATCACGCTTTTTAGGAGCCGACGGCGTATTATTTTCTGATTGTTTATTAGCATCAAGCGAATGTTCTTGAGTTTTACCTGAGTCAGAAATCGAGTCGTTTATTTGCGCCATTTCAGTATCAGACAAATGACGCCACTGCCCTACCTTTAAACCTTTTAGTGTTACGTTCATTATACGAGTGCGCTTTAACGTCACCACTTCGTAACCTAAATATTCACACATACGGCGTATTTGGCGGTTTAAACCTTGGGTAAGTACTATTTTAAATTCTTTAGGGGCAGTTTGTGTCACTTTACACTTTTTAGTCACGGTATCTAAAATAGGCACGCCATTGGCCATTTTTGTAACAAACTGACGATTAAGCGGTTTATCAACCGTAACAACATATTCTTTTTCGTGGTTATTACCCGCACGCAAAATTTTATTAACGATGTCGCCTTCGTTAGTTAAAAATATAAGCCCTTCAGACGGTCTATCTAAACGCCCTATTGGAAATATACGCGTAGGATAATTTACCGCGCGAATAATATTACTTTGAATTTTACTTTCGGTAGTACACGTAATACCAACGGGTTTATTGTAAGCAATATAAACGCGCTTTGGTGTGGCTTTAAGTGGCTTGCCATCAACCAATACAACATCGGTAGCAGCAACTTTTACGCCCATTTCAGGCGAGTAGCCATTAACGCTGACACGACCTTGCTCAATATATTTATCGGCTTCGCGGCGTGAACAAAATCCTGTTTCACTAATAAATTTATTTAAACGTTTTAATTCGGTCATGGCACTTATAGCGTAGTAATTTTTAAGGCGAGTAGTGTAAACCACCCACACTATTTTTTCGCCCCTAATTTAGAATTTATAGGTGTTTAAGCATTAATTTTTGCTTTCGTTAATTTACGCCATACAAATTCAAGCGGGCCTTGGTTAAAATAGCGGCTGTATATAAAGGTAAATATAAGCTGCAGCGCAACTAATGCCGTTGCAACTAACCAGTAGTCAATACGATCAAAATTGAGCACCCAGTGCGTAAATAGCACTTTATATAACAACAGTTGTATGAGTGTTTGGCTAATATATAAAGTAAATGCTAAGCGCCCCGCTTGTTGAATAAGCGTGCCAACGTGTGCGCTGTTATTGCAAAATTTAACAATTAAATGAATATACAGCGTAGCCATACCTAGCGCCGCAAAAATATTTACAAATTCTTGCACCCCATATCCTAAGCTGCCATTAAGCTGTGATGCATAAAGCCTGATCCCACAAAAAACAAAGGTCATTGCACCGCAAACTATTAATTGCTGAGTCGTTAAGCCTTTACTAAAAACGTCTTGTTTATATAAATAAATGCCAATAAGCATAAGGCCCACGCACATCCACATTGTCATTATTGGCACCATAACAAGCATTAACGTGTTCATAGCAAGGTTACTAATAAAGTAATCAATATAGTGTGGGTTATATAATTCAATAAACTGTGCTGTATCGCGGTAAATCACTTCATCGGGTACACTAGATATAACAAGTAAGGTAACTACACCCGACAACAAGGTAAATGCAAACCCTCTTTTTAAAAGTACGTTGCTATCACTTTCTAAATATTTAATAACAAACCAGCCAGATACACCGTAAACAAATAAAATATCACCGGCCCAAAGTAAAAAACCATGCGCTAAACCAAAGAGGATTAACCAATAGAGCCTGCTTTTTATCTGCACTTCAGACTTGTAACGTTGCCACTGAATATAAAGCCCAGCACCGAAAAGCAAACTAAACAGCGTTCTAAAACGCCCGTCTACAAACACACTGCTAAGGGTGTGAATAATTGAGTCGCTAACAGGAGGATTAGTTAAGTAGGAATACCCATATTCAAAAATGCCGAAGGCGTAACCATTCATGTAAACGAGGCCAAGCACGGCAACGCCGCGAATAAAGTCCATATTATAATTGCGCATTAAAGCTATTATCCGTTAAATATTATTCTTATAACTGTCAGCCCAATCGACTGACTGCTGGTAAAGTGGAGGTAGTATAGCACTGTCAATATTCAACAAAAGTACAGCTTGTTCAAGTGCCCACCAGCTTCCTGTTTCATATGCTTTAACAACGTTTAAAATATAATAAAGTGTGTTTTTGTCCCCTAATAATGCCGTTTTTATTTCATCAGGGAAAGGTAGCTTTTCAACAAGCAAGCTCATTGGTTGATCAAGGATTGCATCCAGTAACGAGAATAATCCTGTTAAAAATGCTTCGCCTGACTGACTCTTATTAACCTTTTTTGCCACCAGCTCACAAAAGCGAGCGCGTACAACACACACTTGCATTAGCTCTGCAGGTTTTTTACCCGCTGTATGAGCAGTAACAATAAGGCTCACAAACTTTTTCAGGCGTTCGTGTCCTAAATACACAAGCGCTTGCTTTAATGACGATATTTGGCTTTGTATAGGAAACACACCGCTGTTTATTAATCTTAGTAACTTATATGCGAGTGCAGCATCTAGCTCAAACAGGCTTGCGATGGTTTTAATGTCAGGGCTTTGCTTCATTATTTCTGCGTAAATAGCGACGACTAAACCATAATTATAATCAATGTCGTTTTGCTTGATCATGGTAGGCTTTGCAAAAAAATAGCCTTGAAAATAATCAAAACCCATATCAAAGGCAAGCTCATAGTCTTCTTGTGTTTCTATTTTTTCGGCTAGTATTTTTATTTGTTTATGCGCTTGTAACTTAGTAACTATGGGCTGTATTTCGCTAAGAGGTGTAATTGCAATATCAAATTTAATGAGCTTCACAAGCTTTAAAAAACGATCCCATTGTGGTTTATATACAAAATCATCGAGCGCGAGTTTGTAGTTACTATGAAATAAACCTCGGCATAGCTCATAGTTATCGTCGGTAGGTTCTATGGTTTCGAGCAACTCAATCACAACGTCTTGGCATGGTAAGAAAGCACATAAATCGAGTTTTAGTGATTCTGGTCCTATATTAATAAGCGCTTTTTTGCCTGATGTAATATGGCGTGTACCTAAATTTAATTGATTTTCCATAATAAGCCTTGCTGTTGCTTGGCCTTCTGCAATATCTGGAAAATAATTTTTTGGACTATCACGAAAAAGTAGCTCATAGGCTACTACTTTTTTACTTCGATTGAATATTGCTTGCCTTGCAACAAATACAGACACATTACCTACTTCTTAGCTTTTATATAATACTAAGTAATTAAACCCTAAGCAGGTAGATTTGTCACTAAACTTTAAAGTACACAAACGTTTTACCGGTATAAGGTTGTTATATAATCAGTTGCCACTTGTGGCCACGAAAAACGCATTTGCTCTGCGCTGTGCTTAATTTTATGCCATCTTTTAGGATTTTGCTTTTTAATTAAGAGAGTTTCGTCTAAACAGCTAATTAAATTACGCGTTTGCGTTGCCAACGTGTCTCCATTAAAGCTAAAACCATTTTCGTGGTGTTTAACAGTATCTTTTAATCCGCCAACACTGTGTACTAAACACGGTTGCCCCGCTCGCATTGCTAGCATTTGGCTAATACCACACGGTTCAAACGAGCTTGGCATTAAAAATAAGTCACCTAATTGATACATTAAATCGCCAACACCTTGCCCATATCCCTTCAAAAATAAAAGATTGGAATTACGCGCCATTGCTTTGGTAAATATGCTTTCGAGCTCTTTGTCACCCGAGCCGAGAATAATAAGTCTACCGTTATGTTCATTAATTAATTGGCACACTTTATCAATAGCTAAAACCCCATTAACCTGCTGGCACAATAACAACACTTTTTGTTCGGTAAGTCGGCCAACGCTTGTAACTAATGGACCGTTATTAACCGTTGCTTTAAATTGCTGTAGTCGTTGGTGGGCAATATAATAGCCACTTTGTAACTGCTCGCTATTTGCCATCCAAGTAAATAAAGTGCTCTCTGCTTGGCTATAAAAATCAGCGAGAGTTGCTCCTTCAAGTGCATTGATTGGATATTCGCAGCCATTTAAAATACCAACAAGCTTGCCTTGGCTTGATGCATTTTGCAGATCTTGCTCAAGCCCTTCGCCACCAAAAAAACCATGTGCGTAATTGCTAGGTTCAAGAACCTCTTGGCTGTAAGTTGGCGATACAACATGTATTTTATCGCATAGATTTATTGCACTGCGCATAGGATTAAAACAATGAGGGTAACGCGGGTCGCATAATTGCTGGCCATTATAACTAAGTGATGGAAACCAAGCCTCTAAGCTTGAATCATCATGTTTGAAAGGCCTTATCCCTTGCAGTGCAATATTATGCACTGTGAAGGCAATAGGTAAGGTATTAAGTGAGCTATAACGTGGCTCAAACTTAAGTAAAACTGCAACGCAGGCACTGTGCCAATCATGTAAATGCAGCGCTGTAGGGCGCTTTAATACACCTTGTAATAACGCTTCGCAGACGGCTGCGTTAAATAGAGCAAATTTAGTCGCATCAGTTGCAAAAGGCCTCCCGGGTGCATCATTACAATATACACTGCCTGATTCACTAAATAACGGGTGGCTAATAACAATTTGGCTTACATTATTTTCGGCTTGTTGTACTTTAAAAATGGTTAATACATGGGGTTGAGCATTAAATGCAACAGTTACTTCACCTACATAAATACGCTCAAGCGGCTCAAACCCGTAATCAGGAATAACAACATCAACCGTTATACCTTGCTTTGCGAGAGCCTTAGGTGCATCGCGTACTACATCTGCCACACCGCCTACTTTTGCGCCTGGTAACGCGTCATTTTCTGCTGCAACCATTAATACATGCATTAATTTATTATTTCCTTTAAACCTGTGTGAGCTTGCTCACAAATGAGCAAGCTATGTTGTCGTGCTTATCTAACTTGTTGTTACGCTAGCTTTTTATTTTCTCGCGCTTGGCGTTCTAACTTTTTTGCAAGCTCAGTGAGCATATCACGTGTAACAAGAACGATACCTTTTTTAGATACCCTAAAGCCGTTTTCTTCATCTGTTTTTTTGTCAAAACCGATTTCAAGACCCGCCGGTATTTCACAGCTTCTATCTATTATTGCGCGTTTAATTTTACAACCTCGGTTTATAACCGCACCGGGTAAAATAACCGACTGCTCAATGGTACAAAATGAGCGAACGTGAACGTTAGAAAACAACAGGGATTTTCTAACCGCAGAGCCCGAAATAATACACCCACCCGAGACTGTTGAGTCTAAAGCCATACCACGTCTATCTTCATCATCAAAAATAAACTTAGCAGGTGGTAGTTGCTCTTGATAAGTCCATATTGGCCACGTTGGATCGTATAAATCAAGTTGCGGCTCTGGCATTACCAATTCCATATTAGCTTCCCAGAACGAATCAAGCGTACCTACATCGCGCCAATAAGGTTGCCCTTCTTGGTTTGGATCTCTAAATGGGAAAGCAAACACATTATGCTCTTCTATAATCGCTGGAATAATATCATGACCAAAATCGCGTCCAGAGCCTTCATTCTCAGAATCTTTTTTAAGTTGCTCAAACAAAAATTCAGTATTAAATATGTAGTTCCCCATTGATGCTAAACATGTACCTGGCTTGCCGGGTACGGAGCTCGGCATTGCTGGTTTTTCATCAAAACGACACACTCTATTTTGCTCATCAACGGTCATTACACCAAACGTGTCTGCGGCTTCCTCTACTGGGACTTCAATACAACACACAGTCATATCTGCGCCTTTTTGCACATGTTCAGCCAATAAAGCACCATAGTCCATACGGTACACATGATCTCCAGACAAAATCATCACATATTTAGGAAGCTCGTGACGAATAATATCTATGTTTTGAAAAACAGCATCAGCGGTTCCACAATACCAATCATCACCTTGGCGCTGAGATGCAGGTAGTATTTCAACCGACTCTCCTAGCTCTTTTTTAAAGTGCCCCCATGCGCGGTTTACATGGCGTATTAATGAATGTGATTTATATTGTGTAGCAATACCAACACGTCTCACACCCGAGTTAATGCAGTTTGATAGTGGAAAATCGATAATTCGATGTTTACCACCAAAGTAAACTGCTGGCTTTGCTCGCCAATCGGTTAACTCATGCAGGCGAGAACCGCGACCGCCTGCCAGTATTAACGCGTAAGTTTCTCTGGTTAGGCTACTTATGTAGCGATTTGCATAATTAGGCATAATACTCTCTCCATTTAGTCTAGGCTGTTAGTGGCATGGCTTTTAGTTGTCGTTAAGTCTGTTTCACTAATATTGAGGGGTTCTAAATGCCAAATATCTTCACTGTATTGGCTTATGGTTCTGTCACTTGAAAACATACCACTGGCTGCTGTATTTAAAATACTCATTTGTGTCCAGTAGGTCTGATCTGCGTAAGCTTTATCAACTTCTTTTTGAGCTGCTACATAACTTTCAAAATCGTGAGCAACAAGCCATGGATCGTGCGGGCTCTTAATTGCATTTGTTATGTCGTCAAATAAGCATGGCTCAAATAAATTAAAATGCCCGCTCTCGAGTAATTGCATCACATTCTTTAAATCGCTATTTTGCGATATTAAATGCTGTGGATTATAACGTGATTTAATATCGTCAATTTCGTGCGCTTGTGCGCCAAACAAAAAGAAGTTATCAGCACCAACAGCATCTCTAATTTCAATGTTTGCGCCATCCAGCGTGCCTATTGTCAATGCACCATTCATCATAAATTTCATGTTGCCAGTACCAGACGCTTCTTTGCCTGCGGTAGATACTTGCTCTGAGAGGTCGGTTGCAGGACAAATAACTTCCATTGCGGTTACGTTGTAATTAGGTAAAAATGCGACGCGTAAATATGGCGCAGCTTGAGGATCTTTATTTATAACCTCTGCCACGTTATTAATAAGCTTAATAATTTTTTTAGCCATGTAATAACCTGGCGCTGCTTTACCACCTAATAGAACACAACGAGGAACAAGTCCTTGGGTATCCCCACGGCGAATACGGTCATATAAATGAATCACATGAAGTATGTTTAATAGCTGACGTTTGTATTCGTGGATACGTTTTACTTGTACGTCAAACATCATTGATACATCAAAATCGATATCGCAGCGCGCCTTAACTAAATCAACTAAACGTTGTTTGTTTTCACGTTTAGCATTTTGCCACTGCTCATGAAATGCCTTGTCGTCATAAAAACGACGTAGGTCACTAATTTTTGAGAAGTTTTTAACCCAGTCATGACCAATTTTTTCACCAATTAATTCACTTAATACTGGATTACAATGCGCAAGCCATCGACGAGGCGTTACACCATTTGTTTTGTTATTAAACTTATCTGGCCACAGTGCATAAAATTCTTTAAATAATCCCGCTTTTAACAGTTCGGTATGAAGTGCTGCTACGCCATTTACAGAGTAACTACCTACAATAGCTAAATAAGCCATACGAATTTGCGGCTCATCACCCTCTTCAATCAGTGACAATGCACGTTGCTTTTCAACATCTCCCGGCCATTGCTGTGCAACTTGTGCTAAAAAGCGTGCATTTATCTCGTAAACTATTTCTAAAATGCGTGGTAATAATTTTGAAAACAACGAAACAGACCATTTTTCAAGCGCTTCAGGAAGTAGCGTATGATTTGTATAGGCCATGGTTTTAGTTGTGATTTGCCACGCATCGTTCCAATCTAATTCGTAATCATCAATTAAAATACGCATTAGCTCTGCAACAGCAATGCTTGGATGCGTGTCGTTTAACTGAAAAACATGAAAATCAGCAAAGTCACTAAAGTTCTCGCCATGTTGGGAAACCCATTGGTCTACTACGTCTTGAATACTCGCCGATGATAAAAAGTATTGTTGGCGTAACCTAAGCTCCTTACCATTTTCGCTGCTGTCATTTGGATACAGCACCATGGTGATCTGTTCGGCTAGATTTTTTTGTGCGACGGCTTCTGAATAACTGCCCGCATTAAATTCGGTTAAATTAAATTCATCTGTTGCCTCTGATTTCCACAGACGTAGTGTATTTACGATATTGTTTTTATAACCAGGGACAGGTACATCGTACGGTACAGCTAATACATCTTGTGAGCCCATCCATTGACGGTGCTCTCTACCAAATTTATCTGTGTAACTTTGCACATAGCCACCAAACTTCACACGTTTTGCATGCTCTGGTGCGCTTAGCTCCCATGGATGTCCTTCACGTAGCCAGTTATCTGGTTGCTCAATTTGGTTACCATCTTTAATCGATTGATTAAACATGCCGTATTCGTATCGTAGGCCATAGCCAATAACAGGCAACGCTAAACTAGCACAGCTATCTAAAAAGCAGGCTGCAAGGCGTCCTAGCCCGCCATTTCCTAAGCCAGCGTCATGCTCGGCGTCTTCAATTGTTTCTATTGTTGTGCAGTACTCTTGTAGTGCTGAGCTTACTTGTTCATCTAAATCTAGATTTAAAACAGCATTACCTAGCGCACGCCCCATCAAAAACTCAAGAGAAAGGTAAGCCGTTTTGCGGCGTTTCTCTTGCTTAATTTGTTGATTCGTTTCTCTGCAGCGAGCCACAAGTCTGTCGCGAATAGTAAGCGCTAATGCGTGATACAAATAATGCTGCGATTCACCCACCTTATCTCGGCCGAGGGTATAATAAAAATGCCGTGTTAAGTCATCTTTAAGCGTACTTTCATCAATAACGGGCCCTTCTTGCCAGCCCTTTACTACACACACTTGATCACTTTGTTTAACCATGACTAACATCCTCTAAATTGGCACTAAAAACCCAACTACTTTGTGCTGAAATTTCAACCATCGCATCTTCATTACTGCTCACAGATGCATTATGTACACTTGATAGAATCATTTGCCACGGCGCATTAATTGGCGATGGGGGCATTTGACAAAAAATTGTTTTTTCACTGGCATTAAATACAATCAGCAATGCATGATTGTTTTGCTTATCAAGTAAGCTATACATTAAAAACTGCCTGGTATCTTCATGCCAGTGAGCATCAGTCATGGTTTTACCTTGTTCGGTAAACCACTTAACGGTAAAACGCTCGTCTATATCATCTAAAAATACACTGTGTTTAAACGCACTGTGCGCACGTCTAATTTTTAATGCATCATCAATAAATCGTGTTAACGAATGATTAAGTTGAGAATCTTTCCAGGCAAGCCAACTAGTGCGATTATTTTGGCAATAAGCATTGTTATTCCCCCCTTGCGAGTGCGCCATCTCGCTGCCAGCAGCAATCATGGGAACACCTTTTGAGAGAATTAAAGTAAGTAAAAAGTTCTTTTGTTGCTGTAAGCGCAGTGCGTTTATTTTAGAGTCGCTGGTAAAACCTTCTACCCCACAGTTAAACGAATGATTTGCACTGTGCCCATCTCGATTTTGCTCGCCATTAGCTTCGTTATGTTTATGCTCATAACTCACTAAATCAGCAAGGGTAAAACCATCATGACTCGTTATAAAATTAATACTATTGAGCGGCCCACGTTGGCTGTGCTCAAAAATATCAAACGATCCATGCAAACGTTTTGCAACGCTTGCAATAATGCCTGTTTCACTTTGCCAAAAACGTCTAATTACATCGCGATATTGATCGTTCCATTCTCGCCATGGCGGCGGAAATGCACCAAGCTGATAACCACCTGGGCCTATATCCCAAGGCTCACTTATTAACTTAACTTTGTTAAGCACAGGGTCTTGGGCAACTACTTGTAAAAAAGTATGTGCGGAGCTAAAGCCTGCTTTTGAGCGGCCTAAAATGGTCGCTAAATCAAACCTAAAACCATCAACTCCCATTACTTCAACCCAATAACGAAGGCTATCAAGTACAAGTTGCAGTGTTTTAGGGTGGTCAATATTTATGGTATTACCACAGCCGGTATCGTTTATATATACGTCAGGCTGGCCATCTACTGTGCGGTAATAGGCTAAGTTATCAAAGCCTCTAAGCGATAGTATAGGGCCATCCGCCCCTGCTTCAGCTGTATGGTTGTAAACAACATCTAATATGACTTCTATGTCTGCAGCATGGAACTCTTGCACCATTTGCTTAAACTCGTTTATATCGTCGTTTACCAAATAGTCTTTATGGGGCGTAAAAAAGTTAAGCGTGTTGTAACCCCAGTAGTTTTGCAAACCTTTCCCTGTTAAAAATTGCTCACTAATAAAAGAATGAACAGGCAAAAGCTCAACGGCTGTAACACCAAAGCTTTGTAAGTGTTCAATAAAGCTTGGGTGGCTTAACCCTAAAAACTTTCCTTGTAGAGGTTTAGGTATTTTAGGATGACGACACGTTGTACCTTTCACATGGCACTCATAAATAACCGTGTTTGACCAACGGTGGTTAGGCTTTTTATGCGTATACAACGTAGGAGCCGCTACTTTTGATTTAGGTATATCAATCGCATTATTTACAGTGCTTTTAGTACCGATTGGCATTTGCCCGTAGTGGCGTTCACTCCAAGTAAACTCGCCAAACAAGTCTTTTGCATATGGGTCTATCAGCAGCTTATTTTCGTTAAACAGTTGACCATTTTTAGGGTTATATTCACCCTCAACTCTAAAACCATAAAGCGCACCGGCGTTTAATGGCGAAATATGAATACTCCAAATACCCCCTTCGTTGATATTCATCGCCATTTTTAGTATTTCTGAATGGCCACTTTTATCAAACAGGCATACATAAGCTTGGCTCGCCCCAGGCGCATAAAGCGCGAAGTTGACCCCATTATCAATAACACTAGAGCCAAGTGGTTCTACATTACCGGGTGCTACATCAAATCGGTTACTCATCATCAACCTTTTGTAAATAAATAGTAGTTAAGCCACCAATGGCAATTGAAATACTGTGTTTAAAACCATGATTTGATTCGTTTATTGCTTGAACTATCTGCGATGAATCTTTAGTTACTTCAACGCCAGAGCCAAAAAACTGAGTATCGTCTGTATTTAAAACAACTTTATAACGCCCTTTACTCGGTACGCCAATAACGTAGTTTTCATATGACGCGGGGGTAAAATTAGCAATAACAACCACAAAGTTTTTTGCGTTTTTAGCATAGCGAACAAAGCTTAAAATGCTCTGCTGATTATTATTGTTATCTATCCAGGTAAAACCAGCCGCGCTCGAATCAAGCTCATACAACGCGGGTTGGTTTTTATAAACGGTATTGAGCGCTTTTACGGTGTGCTTTATACCGCTGTGGCTTTGGTGCTCAAGTAAATGCCAATCGATAGAATGATCGTGCCCCCACTCTTTTCGCTGTGCAATTTCACCGCCCATAAATAAGAGTTTTTTACCCGGGTGTGCCCACATAAATGCGTAATAAGCGCGTAAATTTGCAAATTTCTGCCAATCATCGCCTGGCATTTTTTCAATTAACGAGCCTTTACCATGTACTACCTCATCGTGGCTTAATGGCAATATATAGTTTTCGCTAAACGCGTATACCATCGAAAAAGTCATTTCGTGATGATGATGCTGACGATAAAGCGGGTCGTGCTGCATGTAATGCAAACTATCGTTCATCCAACCCATATTCCACTTATAACCAAAGCCTAAACCGTTGTGCTCAACACTTTGGGTGACACCCGGCCATGCTGTTGACTCCTCAGCCACCATCATAATGCCTGGGTTGTTTTTATAGCTGCGCATATTGACTTGCTTTAGGCACTCAATTGCACCTAAGTTTTCACGCCCACCGTAACAATTAGCAACCCACTCGCCTTCTTTTCGGCTGTAATCTAAATACAACATAGAGGCTACGGCATCTACACGCAGGCCATCTAAACCAAATTGATGTAGCCAATACATAGCATTTGATATTAAAAAGCTTTTAACTTCAGGACGGTCGTAGTTATAAATGTAGGTATTCCAATCAGGATGAAACCCTTGGCGCTTATCAGCATGCTCATATAAATGGGTGCCATCAAATCGATGTAAGCCATGCGGATCGCTGGGAAAATGCCCTGGTACCCAATCAAGTAAAATACCTAAATTAGCTTTGTGGCACTGCTCTACAAAGTATTTAAAGCTGTTGTAGTCGCCAAAGCGGCTGGTAGGTGCAAATAATCCAACAGGCTGATACCCCCACGAACCATCAAACGGGTATTCACTTATTGGCATAAGTTGCAGGTGAGTAAAATTCATTTCAAGAGCGTAGCTAACGAGTTTGTCGGCAAGCTCTGTGTAACTTAAATAACGGTTGTTTTCAGCGCGTTGCCATGAGCCTAAGTGCACTTCGTAAATACTAATTGGTGCATCAATATGGTTACGCTTTTGTCTGTTTTGAAGTGCCTGCTCGCCAAGCTTTATAGGTTCTGGTTTATACTGCAGTACACTTGCAGTGCCAGGTGCTTGTTGCATTTTAAATGCATAGGGGTCGGCTTTTTCGAGCACCTCTCCACTTTGCGCGGTAATTGCAAATTTGTAGCACATGTCAGCTTTAAGGCCTGGTACAAATAACTCCCATACACCACTTGCAGGATGAAAGCGCATAAAGTGGCGATTCGCTTGCCAAAAGTTAAACTCACCAATAATAGAGACACTTGCCGCATTAGGCGCCCATACACAAAAACGCACACCGTCTACGTTTTGTTGAGTACTAAAATGTGCACCAAAATGCGAGTAAGCATGTTCAAGGCTGCCTTCGTTAAATAAATACATTGCCTCTGCATCAAGTGTGCTTTCAAAGCTGTATTCATCATAAAAGGTAACGCTGCTATCTGTGTACTGAGCAATGCATTCATATGGCGCAGTGGGCAAAGCATCAACTTTGGCTATAAATAAGTCACTTTGTTGGTAGCGTTTCGCCTTAATAGTTTTATTATTTAATGTAACACTTACGCTTATTGCACAAGGTAGATAAAAACGAACTTCAACCTCAGCATCCGTTTTATGTGCCCCTAAGAAGCTAAATGGGTCTTTAAATCGCCCTGTATTTAATGCGTGTACTTGTGCATCGTAACTATTTTCATTAGTTGTACTGCTCATTTAACCTTTCCTTATTGAATCGATAGCAGCTAAAAGTGAGGCATTTTTGGTAAAAATTTCTTCACTGGTATGCGTTAATACACGTCGCCAATTAGGATATTCTTTATCTGTTCCGGGGATATTGACCGGATACTTCTGCTCATCTAAGTCATCTATTTGTATTGCAAATAAACGCGATTGAGAGCCTGCTAAACACAATGCAAGTGCGCTATAAACAGTCACTGCTTCACTATGTAATAAAAGCTCAGTTGTATTGCCATGGTGATTAATAAAACGTAGTAACCTTTGTTGCTCTTCTATTCGCTGTTGCTTTTGTTGCTCGTATTCATTGCAAGTTATAAGCTTATATTGTTGCTTAATATCTAAATCATCATGTTGCCACCAGCCTGTAAATGGAGGGACATCGTGATTGGCTATCATTAACAAACAATGTGTTGCTAGCTCATCTACCGATAAAAACTCTCCACTGTGTTGTTTCTCAAAATAAAATAAGCTGTTGGAAAAAATACCGCTATATGCCAAAGCTTCCCTAACCTCTGGCGGTACGATGCCTAAATCTTCACCAATAACAATACTCTGATTAATATGCGATTCAATTTTTAAAATGGCAAGTAAATGCTCAAACGGATAATAAACATAACAGCCGCCTTGTTCGCCATTGCTTTCAAAGCACCACCATAGGCGCCTAATAGCCATTACGTGGTCAATTCGAAGTCCACCTACGTTTTGCATGTTTGCGCGAATGAGCGAGCGGTAAAATTGGTAGTGATTATTGCTAAGGCTTTGGGGATTGAGGGCTGGGAGGCCCCAATTTTGACCTGCTTCAGCCCATGGATCGGGTGGAGCGCCTACACTTGCACCTTGGCTAAACAACGATTGCTGATTTTTAAATTCAGCCCCATCGCCAGCACAACCAACAGCTAAGTCGTTTATTAAGCCAATAGCCATGCCTCTCTCTGCGCAACTTTTTTGACACAGTGCCAGTTGCATATGCGCTTGCCATTGCAGGTAATAAGCAAATGTTAGGTTATCTGATTCGAGGGTATTTAACGTAGTAGAATGAGTATTACAAAAATCAGTAAACGCTTGGCGACGCTCATCACTTGCCGTTAATTCAAACTGATTATAAAGCGCTTCAAATAACGTATACTTTATACGACTTACATTTTCATAATCTATAAACTGATCATTACTTTTAATAAGTGCAGCGACATCATCTTGCTGCATAATGGCGTCAAGGTTTTCGTTATTTATTGCGTCTTCGCTTAGTACGATAGAAATATAAAGAGGATTTAATAAAGCGCGACTATTAGGGCTATAAGGACTGGCTCGCTCTGGCATATCAGCGAATAGCAAATGCAGTGGATTAAGTAATATGTAATCCATGTTTTGGGAGCTGCATAGTTTTGTAAGCGCTAATAAATCGTCAAAGTCGCCAATACCCAAATTCGCTCTATTTTTTAATGTGTAAAGCTGAATAGATAATCCCGTGCGCTTTGTGTCTTCCACTTGATAGACTTGCTCAGGCACGCACCAAATTTGTGTAATAGCGTGTTGCTCACCTACCTGAACATTAGCGTCATGATAGCCAATTGGCATATTATCAATGGGTAGTGCCAGCTCAATATAGCGAACGCCATGCATGTAATATTCACCAGTGACAGCCAAGTTATAAAGGTTATCAAATGCTAAATGCATTCCAAGTGAAGGGACATCAATGTTAGCGGCTAAATATTGCTGACGTTCATCTATACGAAGCTTTAACAAACATGCAGTTTGCTCAACTAAACTCACACTAGGTACTAAATCAAGCCAAAGCGATGCATCTAAATCATAAGTTAGTTGAGCTATTCCTGCTTCATTATTTGTATCAACACCACAACATTGCAAAGCACGTTTACGCGTTTCTTCGCTAAAAAATACCTGTTCACCTGTATACTTAGTGAATTCAAAGCCAATACCATGCAGGTAAAACAACTGCGAAAGAGCATCCATTGAATCGCCTTAATTAGTGCGTTGAGTATTTACTATGCTGTTTTCTGTGCCAAATGTATTGCCGATATAACCGTCAGCTTGATGGTCGTTATCCCAAATGTCTCCATTAATCAGATAACGAAAGTGAAATTGTTGATCGATAGGTAAGCGTTGCTTAAATTTAAACACACCTTGTTTTTTATAAAGCTTCATTGGCACTGGTTGCCAATCATTAAATTCACCTAATAAGCAAACTTCTTCTGCCTCTGGATGAGAAAATTCAAAAGTAACTTCAGCTTCATCTTTTGTTTTAAAAAAACGTTTATTCAACATAGCAGGCTCCAACTAAACCAAAAAGGGTACTTAATCTTTGCCACAGGCCATACAACTAAACAAAAAGGCGATGTGGTAACCATCTAAAAATCATTAAACGTGTTATTAGTTAAACAAAACTTTATTTACGCTTTATTACAGTGCAAATAATATTTCAATTACACCAAAAAGGTGCATTAACCTTATATACAATACGCTTTAAATGATACTTAACATACAGAGCAATATTCAAACCAACAAACTATTAAAAACCTCATTAGTTCAATATATAAATATTTATAGCTGCAAATATCCGAAGAAAATTTAAAATCCTAAATTACTTTTTTTATATTACTTCATCATGGATAATACACATCATTCTAATACTCTGAAATATCATTAATTTCATGTTGAAAAAAACCATTTTAATAACTACCACCATCATTTTTTTAGTTGTAGCTGCATTTATTGGTACCTCAATTTATACCCTATACAGTAAAAAAGAAATCTCAGTTGATCCTAAATTAAAAGAAATATCAGGAATAGAATTTGATAAACAGCAACGTTTATGGGCTATTAACGACGGAGGCAACGAACCAAAGCTATATAGACTCAATAAAGACGGTTCTATTGCTAAAGAAATTTTAGTTGAAAACGCTAAAAACATTGATTGGGAAGACATGACCCAAAACAAATTTGGGCATTTCTTTTTAGGCGATTTTGGTAATAACAAAAACGATCGTAGATGGCTCACTATTTATAAAATAGAAAACCCGATAGATATAAAAACAGATACGACTCAAGCAGAAATAATTAAGTTTACCTACCCCGAAATGGATGGCACTCCTATAAAGCCTAATAACCGTAATTTTGATTTAGAGGCATTTGTAGCTCTAGGACGTCACTTATATTTATTTACTAAAAACCGCACAGAACCATTTGATGGTATTACTAAGGTTTATAAAGTGGGCGATCATGCCGCTAATTTTAAAGCCGAGTTAATAGATTCATTTAAAACATGTACCACTTTAGAAAAGCTATGCTGGATAACATCGGCTGCTTTAAGCCCTGATCGTAAAAAGCTGATATTACTTGATTCAACCAGTATTTGGTTATTCGAAAATTTTGAGGGTGATAAGTTTTTTTCTGGCGATGTATCAAAAATTGACTTAGGAATAGTAACTCAAAAAGAGGCTGTCACTTTTTTTGATGACAATACTATTGTATTTACAGATGAAGAGTTTAAAGGTATTGGCGGTAATGCTTATTTTATAAAGCTTGATGAAGCCAAAAAAGAAATTATAAGAAAAAAGCCGACCTCAGAAAAAGTACATCCATAATATAATGTTAGCTAAGCAAAAGTTCCAAAGCTTAGCTAACTTATGAAAGGTATCGAGTTAGTTACTCTTTTCGTTTGACGAATGGAGTGCTTTTTCTACATCAACACCTAAAATCAACACTCCAATATGACTATTATTATTATCTAAAACAGGAAAACTTAGCTGTACTTGAAAATGATGGGTTGATGCATCATATGTAACGCTATCAAAGTTATAGTCCTTTGACTGTTTAAATATTTTAGTAAACTTATTCTCATCCCCTTGCCAGTAATCACTGGTTAACTTACTTATTGCTATATTTTTTCCTTGGCTATCAGTCAATATAAGCTCAGTAACAACACCTTTAAACTGCGATTGCCATTTTTTAAATACCTTAGATAACGGTAAATCAAGCATAGTTAACGCATCAGCATGCCCAACGTGTTTACTTTCTTTTATCCATAGCTGGTCTCGTTTCATAATTTCAGGCTCACTCAAAGGAGACTCATTACTTATTTGAACTTCTTCGACTAAACTAGGTAAGTTTAATAAGGTTTTAGCGCTACTGTAGAGCCTATCAAGTATTTGCTTTTCTTCACTTTTTGATAGTGAAAATGGAGCTTGCGCACAAGTATTTATATTTTCATCGAACTGCTGCATAAATTCAGGAAGGCGTTTGATAAGTGAATGCGAAGCAAATAATCCCAAAGGTACATATCTAAAAAATTCTTTTTGGTACCCGTCTTTATTAATGCCTAGCTTAGAGGCTGCTAATTCAAAATCGTCTAAATCAAGTAGGATTCTATCAATCCGTTTATGGTGCATTACATTTACTATTTCTTCTAATGAATTTACTTCTACCTCAGCAATAATATTCTGAGTTTTAAACCAATTTGCTTGATAACTCCCTCTTACTGCACCATAACGCATTTTATTTTTTGGTTTATTAATGCTCTCTGGATGAGTAAACCAGTACCAGCTTTCTAAAAAAATAGGGGATGATATACGTCCATAAGCTTTCATTTCAGGCATTAAATGGGTTGTGAAATATCCATCTAAGCGCTCTAACTTTACTTCTCGACGTGCACGTAACCATGGCAAGGTTTGTAGCTGAAAAGGCGCTCCCATTTCAAATAAAATACACTCGACTTGGTTGACTGCATTATTAGGAGCTGTGGTGGGTAAGTTTGTCCCAAACTGGAGAGGCTCAGTTAAACCTAACAAAAGAGTGAAAAGATATGCGGGCATAATCCATTGCTAAATAATGTACAAATTAAAACAAGTATAGTCACGCATATTAAAAAAGCATAAATTTTTTTACAAAATTTTGTACATTATCAATGGCTTCAATATTTAAATCTATGATTTATTGCTATTAACTTATAAAAAGCACGCTTAAATATTTAAATTAATGCATTTATATCTAGGGTCTGTTTATCTTTGTGGATAAAAATTTGTTTAAACTAGGTGCTATTTAATTGCGGCGCAAGATTTATAAGCTAGTGTGCTCGATAACTGCTCCTGCGTTATTCTAATTGCTTACATCCATGTAAGAATAAGTAAAAACCGAGCAAAGCTTCCGCGCCCTGCTCACGCCCCCTACCCTGCATCTATGTAGGCAACCAAGAGAAAATAGCGCCTAGGAAGAATCTTTTGGGGGCTGTTAATTTAACCTTGAAGGTTCAACAGACCCTAGCCTTTTTATTATTGACCTAAAGTATACCGAGTCTTCACTTAACGACTAAAAACAAAGGAACTAACCAACCCTAGCGCTTAAATTTAGTTTCTAAAATTACAGAAGATGTTGTTCGCTCCACCCCATCAAGATTTCCTATATCGTCCAACAAATGACTAAGCTGTTCTAAATTTTGAGCTTGGACCACCGCAATTAAATCAAACTCACCACTTATGGCATATAGCTGTGAAATAGCATCAATTTGCTTAAGCTCAATGTTTGTTTTAGTCGTTAATTTTTGTCTTACTTTTATAGACACATGAGCTGATACCATTTTACTGAGGTAGTCGTCACCGTAATCAACGCTATAGCCTTTAATTACACCGGTTTCTTCTAATTTGAGCATTCGGCTCTGTACTGTTGAACGAGACAAGTCAAGCATTCGTGCAAGATCAGAAATACTCGCTCTTGCATTTGTTTTTAGTACAGAAAGTAGCTTTTCATCTTGTGGAGTTATCATAATGGTAATTTTCTTCGTTATTTTGACTTTTATTTTAATCATTTTCCACAAAATAGCACTGCAATTTTCACTGTCAACCTTCGATAATGGCACATAACAGAAATAATAACGTGTTTGCTGAAGAATAAAGGCTATATTCTTCTTTGAGTTAGCAACTAATCTTTTATCTAAGCCCATTAAATTTAGGTGTAAAAATGCAAGTAACAAGAGACTTATTTAACGACGTAATGGTACCAAACTATAACCCATCAGCAATTATCCCAGTTCGTGGTGAAGGTTCACGCGTTTGGGATCAAAATAATAATGAGTTCATTGATTTTGCAGGTGGTATTGCCGTTAACTGTTTGGGTCACTGTCATCCTGCATTAGTTAAAGCATTAAAAGAGCAAGGCGAAAAAATTTGGCATTTATCAAATGTTATGACCAATGAGCCAGCACTTCGTTTAGCTCAAAAAATAGTTGAAGCAACATTTGCTGATAAAGTTTACTTTGCAAATTCAGGCGCAGAAGCAAACGAAGCCGCGCTTAAATTAGCTCGTCGTTATGCATTGGACGTATATGGCGCTGAAAAAACGCAAATTATTGCATTTAATAAAGGTTTTCATGGTCGCACATTCTTTACAGTAACTGTGGGCGGGCAAGCGGCTTATTCAGATGGCTTTGGTCCAAAACCAGCTGACATAGTACATTGTGATTTTAACGATATAGCGGCATTTGAAGCGCTGATCAGCGATAAAACATGTGCTGTTATGATGGAACCATTACAAGGTGAAGGCGGTATTATTTCACCAACAGATGAATTTGCTAAAAAAGTACGTGAACTTTGTACTAAACATAATGCGTTACTTATTTTTGATGAAGTACAAACGGGTGTTGGTCGCACAGGCGATTTATACGCTTATGAAGGTTTAGGGGTTGTTCCTGACATTTTAACAACGGCAAAAGCATTGGGTGGTGGTTTTCCTATTGGCGCTATGATCACTCGTACACCTATTGCTGAGCATTTAAAAATTGGTACTCACGGTTCTACTTATGGCGGAAACGCACTTGCTTGTGCTGTGGCCGAAGCGGCATTTGATACAGTAAATACACCTGACGTACTAAACGGTGTTAAAGAGCGGGAGCAATTATTCCGTGACGGATTAAACGCAATCAACGAAAAATACAACGTATTTAGCGAAGTACGTGGTAAAGGCTTATTAATTGGCGCAGTACTAAATGACAAATTTGAAGGACGTGCACGCGACTTTTTAGTAGCCAGTGCTAATAATGGTTTAATGAACCTTGTAGCTGGCATGAATGTAATTCGTTTTACACCGTCTTTAATTATTCCGTTTGAAGATATTAAAGAAGGCTTAGCGCGCTTTGAAAAAGCAGTTAGCGACGTAGTAAACGGTTAATATAGTTTAAATTAGCACGCCTACAGGCGTGCTATTGGAGCAAGCAATAAATGCAAGTATTACGTCCTATTACTGCCAATGATTTTGACGCTCTTAAACAAATAGCGATTGAATCCGGTCATGGGTTTACCTCTTTACCTGTGGACGATACACAGCTTAAAGAAAAAATTGAACGTGCTGAAAAAAGCTTTGCCAAAAACATTAACCAGCCACTTGATGAAAGCTATTTATTTGTTTTAGAAGACAGTGAAACAGGTGACGTTATTGGCACAACCGCTATAGAAGCTGCGGTAGGTTTATCGGTGCCTTTATATCATTATCATTTGGGTAAAACAGTACACCACTCGCCTACTTTAAATGTATATAACACCGTTGATATTTTAAGCATGTGTAACGACTACACTGGTTGCTCAGAAATATGCACATTATTTTTGCGCGAAAATAGCCGTAAAGGCCTAACGGGTCGATTTTTATCACGTTCACGCTTTTTGTTTATGGCTCAACATAGCGAGCGTTTTGCCGATACTGTTATCGCAGAAATGCGCGGTGTTAGCGACGAAGACGGTCATTCTCCTTTTTGGCAATGGCTACAAGAGCACTTTTTTTGTATCGAATTTCCACAAGCGGACCACTTAGTTGGCTTAGGCGATAAGGTATTTATTAGCGAGTTAATGCCTAAATACCCTATTTATGTGAACTTGCTTAGTAAAAAAGCCCAAGCAGTGATTGGGCATGTGCATGAAAAAACAAAACCTGCGCTAAAACTATTAGAAAAAGAAGGTTTTGAGCACAGAGGCTACGTTGACTTATTTGATGCAGGCCCAACAGTTGAAGCAAAGCTTGGTAATATTCGCAGCATTCGCGACTCTCAAGTTTGCCCTGTTACGATTGGCGAGCTTGATCACATATCACAAAATAGCTCTGATACGCTGGCTGTATGTAATCAAGGCGTAAGTGGCTTTAGAGCAACATTTACCAAAGAAGCACATTACAATCATGCAAAACATACCCTCGTCATTAGCCAAGATGTGGCTAAGGCGCTTAATTTAAGCCAAGGAGATGCAGCGCGATTTTTCCGCCTGTAAATAATTTATGAATACACACCTAATTAATAATCAGTGGCATGTGGGACTTGGTCCAGCATTTGAGTCAATCAATCCAAGTAATGGCGATGTTGTATGGCAAGGTAATGGCGCAAACGCCCAGCAAGTAGATTCTGCTATAAAAGCAGCCAGAGCTGCGCAATTACAATGGGCAGACAAACCGCTTGAAGAGCGTATCGCCATTTTAGAAAAGTTCGCAGCACAATTAAAAGAACACAGCGAAGAATTTGCTACTATTATTGCACGCGAAACGGGTAAGCCATTATGGGAAACCCGCACCGAAGTGGGCGCAATGACAGGCAAAGTAGCTATATCTGTAAAAGCGTACCATGAGCGTACAGGTACAACCGAAAACCCAATGCCCGGTGCTAAAGCGTTTATTAGACACAAACCGCATGGCGTTGTGGCTATTTTTGGCCCGTATAACTTTCCGGGGCATTTACCAAACGGGCATATTGTTCCTGCAATTTTAGCAGGCAACACCGTGGTATTTAAGCCATCAGAATTGACTCCGCACGTTGCAGAATTTACCCTCTCACTTTGGTTAAAAGCAGGTTTGCCAGCGGGTGTTATTAACCTTGTCCAAGGTGAGATTGAAACAGGTAAAGCGCTTGCTTCTCATAAAGATATAGATGGCTTGTTTTTTACCGGTAGCTCAAACACAGGCCACTTATTACATAAACAGTTTGCAGGACACCCTGGCAAAATTTTAGCACTTGAAATGGGCGGCAATAATCCTCTTATTGTAAAAGATGTGAGTGATGTAAGCGCTTCTGTGCACGATATTATTCAATCAGGCTTTATTACCTCAGGCCAACGTTGTACGTGTGCACGTCGCTTATTTATTGAAAAATCAGCTAACGGCGATGCTATTTTAGAAAAGCTAATAAGCGCAACTAAAAACATAGTTGTAGACGACAGTTTTGCTACAGAGCAGCCTTTTATGGGTGCAATGATAAGCGAAAAAGCAGCACTGGGTATGGTTGCCGCGCAAAGTGAATTAGTCTCAAAAGGTGCACAAATCCTTGTTGAACTTAAGCAATTAAAACCAGGCACAGGTTTTGTAAGCCCGGGTATTATTGATGTAACAAGCATTACTGACATGCCAGATGAAGAGCATTTTGGACCGCTAATTAAAGTGTATCGTTATACCGACTTTGACAGCGCAATTATTGAAGCTAACAACACAAGCTTTGGTTTATCTGCAGGTTTACTTAGCGACAGTGAAGATGACTACACTCACTTTTTAAAGCGCATTCGTGCCGGTATTGTTAACTGGAACCGCCCTATTACGGGTGCCTCTAGTGCAGCTCCATTTGGCGGTATTGGCGCCAGTGGTAATCACAGAGCAAGTGCATACTATGCCGCCGATTATTGCGCATATCCTGTAGCATCTGTGGAGTCAGACAAAGTGAGCTTACCGCAAACCCTAGCGCCGGGCTTAGTAATTGAATAAGCAATAAAACCAAATTTTAGATTTAAGGACTTAACATGCATACTGATGTAAATACATTATTTGAGAACCTTTGGGAAAACTATTTAAACGTAACTCCATCGGCAGATAAAATTCATGACCTTTTAGGTTCAACGCAAAAAGATGACATCATTAACGATCATATTGCGCTGCGTACATTTAATATAGAAAAAGTGAGTCTTGAAAAGCTCGCCGCTCACTTTTTAGCAATTGGTTACAAAGAATGTAGTGAGTACCACTTTGAAGCTAAAAAACTTTACGCAAAACACTATGAGCATAGCGATCCTAATCAGCCAAAAGTATTTATCTCTGAACTATTAGTAGAAAAATGCTCGCCAGAGTTACAAGCCATCGTGACAGATATGGTAAGTCAAATTGACGAAAGTGCAGTTACAGCAGACAACTTTTTATATTCAGGCACGCATTGGCAAGTAAGCACCGATACTTACAAACAACTGCTAGCTGAAAGCGAATATGCAGCGTGGATGTCGGCGTGGGGCTACCGCGCCAATCACTTTACCGTAAATATTAATACGCTTGCTAAGTTTGATAACATTCATGATGTTAACCAAGCCCTAAAAGATGCTGGCTTTTCGCTTAATACGTCAGGCGGCGAAGTTAAAGGCTCACCAGAGGTGTTACTAGAGCAATCGTCAACACTTGCTGATGAATACTCTGTTACCTTTAGTGACGGTGATATGAGCATCCCTAGCTGTTTTTATGAGTTTGCTATTCGTTACCCTAAAGCCGACGGTGAGCTTTATACTGGTTTTGTTGCAGCCTCAGCTGACAAAATATTTGAAAGCACCAACGCTCGATAGCAAAACCTAAAGTACTTTATTTAAAAAGCCCGTTATGGGCTTTTTTTATGTCGGTAAGTTATGTTGATTAATTATAAAAATAACGGTTTATAATCGTTTTCTAACTTTTCAAACGACAAGTCGCCAATAAAACGACCAAAGCTCAACCAAGTTGCCAAACCGCGTAAATCTTTAAAGTGTGGTGGCACAAATTGTGGACTCTCTATTACACCTAAATCATGAAGCTGCGATATTAATCTAAAATCATCTATTGATATTTTACCTACCAGTAATAAAGGGAGTCTATCTATTCGACCAAGCTGTATTGCAACGCGTATTAAGTTATAAACCAATACAAAGCCTTTAATGTAGGCAATATCTTTTGTAAAAGGCAAACCTGTTGGCGTACTGCCTCTAAATACACGCTGCGCGAGTGTGTAGCTGTCATCTTTTGATAAACCTTGCGCTACATAGTCACGGTAAATATCTACAAACTCAGCACCATCAATTACCTTTGTAACAGCTTGAATACGATTTACTAATTTAGATAAACGCCTTGGGGTCGATTTTAATGTAATAATTTCGGTAAGGACCGCTAAGCCTTCTTGGGTAATAGTGGAGCTAGGTGTGCCTTTACTTAAACATGTTAAATACGGCTGTGCTAAACCATTTTGAGTGGTACCTACGTGTATCCACCCTTCGTGAACTTCTAAGATATCAAGTTCACGCTGCGAAAACTTAACATCTTGATTAAGCTTTATATTATTAGCACCTGCGGCTGCATCACTGACAATACCATCGCTAAGCATTACCTCTACATTTATGCCTGCCATACTGGCATTTACTTGCTCAGACAAAATACGCACTGCATCAACAGCATCAATATTTTTAGGGTCGTCAGGCAGTATGTCGGCTATAAGTAAATTTTGCAGCGGTTTATCTAGCATATTAGCTAGCTCAGAAAGTGAGGGCTCACCGGCATGAAATAAATCTTTAGGGTGACCAAATAACTCCACCGATAAGTCATGAAACTCTGGCGTTCCACGATACTCAAGCATACTTAATACTGTTTTATACTCTGTGCACATTTTTCCCATGTATTGAGCTATGGGATTTAACTGCCCCAATTGGTTAATAATGTTACGGTGCAAAGTAGAAAACGCTTGGCGTAACTCGCTAGGTACAAAACCAAGATCGCGCTGTTGATAGTATGCACGATCGATCAGTGGATTTTTTTGACATTTTTGTCTAAAAAACTCCTCTTTAGTTTGTTTATCCCAATTAATAGCATCGAGTATCCTAATTGGCGTTTGCAATGCAATTAATTGATCCGATAACTCACGAGTTTTTAGTAGTAACGCCTTGTCTATCATGCTCTAAGCTCAACAATAAATGAGTTTTGAGCATAATTTAAAAAAGCGAAATTACAAAGTAATATCACACTTTTTTAGCTATTGTTTTTAAGATGATCGACCCTCATATCTATATCGTATTAGCTTTTTAATAAAAGGTATAAAACATGAAAAACGAACTCGACAATAAACAGATTTTAGCCGTATATGAACGCATAATTCAAAAAGGTGAAATGACTGATGAAGGCAAACATTATCAGGGAGTTACTGCATATTCAGACGTAGACGGTTACACCGTATATCTACAAGGTAGCGGCGTAGAACTGCGTTTTGGTTTTCATAATACTTACCACCTTGACTACGAACATGAAAAGCATAAAGACGACTTTTTGAAAAAATTATATAACATTGCAAACGAGAGCTAATGCACCCACGAAAACTAAGACACCGCCCGACCAGTAAGCTCAATACTACTTTTATTAATCAAGTAGTAGAAGAGCTTAAAGCTAATCCAAGTAAAGTCTCTATTATTCAAGACAACCTAGAACAGTACCGTTCTCAAACTCATTTAAAGCGTGGTTTTTTACTGGCTATAGAGCGCTTTGATTGGGTATTTGAAGCAAGCAAAGATATTGATTTCATTTGCCAGCAAATTTTAGCTGATGACTACATTGGCAATAGACTAAGACGTTACCCCCTACTTTTTAAAGGCGTTATTAATAATGCCTGACCTTCAATACCAACCGCTTTAAAACGATAAAACCACAAATTTTACTCTCTATATAAATTTATTAGAGCACTAAGCAATTGCAGGTTTAGTGCGCTTTTGTATCAAAATAATACTATTAGTACTCTAACTATTATTGCACTAACGATTTTTACACATTTTATTCATTTATTGCTGTAAACAAATCATTACTATTATTTAATTTCAAAATTAAATTCACAAGCCTTTGTTTTAAATAAAATAAAACAAAGTAAAACCTTATCTTCTTTATCGCATTAGTTTCGCTTTTATTAATGATTAATCTACATTTTGGCATCTAGATATTTACTTCAGCCTTGAATTGTTAGAGCTATTACCTTAAGCTTATCTTTATTGAACGTTCAATTAATAAAAATTATGCCTAAAGTCGGAATGGAACCTGTCAGACGTCAGCAGCTAATTGACGCGACTATAGAGTCAGTTGCAACTAATGGACTACAAGGCACAACTATAAACAGCATTAGTAAAAATGCCGGTTTATCGTCAGGCATTATTAGTCATTATTTTGGTGGTAAGCAGGGGTTAATTGAAGCCACTGTTAGATACTTACTAACAAGCTTAAAACAAGGCTTGATAAGTAAAGTAAATAACCAAACGAATGCCATTGAACGTTTAATGTTTATTATCGAAGCCAACTTTGCGCTTGTACAACAGCGTAATGATACAACCCGAACGTGGTTAAGTTTTTGGGCGCAATCGATGCATGATGAAGAATTACACAGACTACAAAACGTAAACAGTAAACGCTTGCAAAGTAATTTAGCATTTTCTTTTAAGCAATTAATGCCTATTGAGCAAGCAAAGCAAGCTGCAGAACTTAGCGCCGCAATGATCGATGGCCTATGGTTAAGAGCAGTACTGAGTAAATCAGACAATAATCAGTTTAAACACAGTGAAAAGTTAGCAAAAAGCTATGTACTTTCACTTATCAAGCAATATGGAGCCTAGCGTGACTACACCTGTCTATCAAAATTTTATTAACGGCCATTTTCTAGCAAACCAGAGCGGCAAAACATTTGATGTAACAAACCCAGCAACGGGTGAGGTTATTTACGCAGTAGAAATTGCCGACGAATTTATTCAAAACGCAGCCATTGCCAGTGCAAAGCAAGGTTTTGCGCAGTGGTCAGCAATGACACCTATTGAACGTAGTCGTATTTTATTAAAAGCAGTGGCTATTTTACGCGAGCGCAATGATGAGCTGGCACTTGTAGAAGTACTCGACACCGGCAAACCAATGCAAGAAGCAAATTGTGTTGATATTGAAACCGGCGCTGATGTAATTGAATACTTTGCAGGCCTTGCGCCAGCACAAGTAGGCCAACAACAAATGGTTGGTGATGACTTTTACTACACACGTAAAGAGCCATTAGGTATCTGTGCGGGTATAGGTGCATGGAACTACCCACTACAAATTGCATGTTGGAAGTCGGGCCCTGCCCTTGCTGCTGGTAATGCATTTATATTCAAACCATCTGAAGAAACACCACTTGGCGCAATTAAACTTGCAGAAGTATTTGTTGAAGCTGGCGTACCTGCAGGTGTGTTTAATGTTGTTCAAGGCGCAGGCGATGTAGGCCAGTGGCTAACGCAGCATAGCGATATTGATAAAGTATCGTTTACGGGTGAAGTAGGCACAGGTAAAAAAGTAGTAGCGAGTGCTGCCGGTACGTTAAAAGATGTCACGATGGAACTTGGTGGTAAATCTCCACTATTAGTATTTGATGATGCCAACATAGAGCAAGCGGTTAGCGCTGCTATGTTAGGTAACTTTTATACGCAAGGCGAAATTTGTACTAACTGTACACGTATTTACGTTCATAAAAATGTATATCAGCAGTTTATTGATGAACTTAAAGCGCGCACTGAGAAAAACATTATTGCTGGCGACCCACAAGATTTAAATACAAACTTTGGCGCACTTATTTCTAAAAAGCACCAAGAACTAGTAATGAGCTACGTGAATAAAGGCATCGAAGAAGGCGCAACGCTGTTGACCGGTGGTACAACGCTTTCACCTAAATCTGCACCTAATGGCTATTTTGTAGCACCGACTGTGTTTATCGATTGCAATGACGACATGACTATCGTTAAAGAAGAAATATTTGGCCCTGTAATGAGCGTGCTTGTTTTTGACGACGAAGACGATGTTATTGCACGCGCTAACGCAACTCACCTAGGCTTAGCCGCAGGCGTATTTACTAGCGATATTAAACGTGCGCACCGCGTGATTCATAAGTTACAAGCTGGTATTTGTTGGATTAATGCATACGGTAACTCACCTGCTGAAATGCCTGTTGGCGGTTATAAGCAATCGGGTATTGGCCGTGAAAATGGTATACAAACTCTTGATCAATACACGCAAACTAAGTCTATTTATGTTGGTATGGCCGACATAGAAAGCCCATTTTAAGGCGCTCTACTATGAGTAATCATTACGACTATATTATTGTTGGCGCGGGTTCGGCGGGTTGTGTTTTAGCAAACCGTTTATCTGAAGATTCAAGTAACCGCGTGTTACTACTTGAAACTGGCGGTAGTGATAAAAGTATTTTTATAAAAATGCCAACCGCGTTATCTATTCCTATGAATAGTGACAAATATGCATGGCAGTTTCATACGCAGCCTGAGCCTCATATAGATAACCGTGAGATGCATTGTCCTCGAGGCAAAGTATTAGGCGGCTCGTCATCTATCAACGGCATGGTATACGTACGTGGCCATGCAAAAGATTTTGACGAATGGCAGCAACACGGTGCAAACGGCTGGGATTACCAATCGTGTTTACCGTATTTTCAAAAAGCAGAAAGCTTTTATCTTGGTGAAAATACTTACCGTGGTGGCAAAGGCCCGCTTGGCGTTAATAACGGCAACGAAATGAAAAACCCGCTTTACCGCACCTTTATCAAAGCAGGTGTTGAAGCTGGTTACGCGTCTACAGATGATTATAATGCATCGCAGCAAGAGGGTTTTGGCCCAATGCACATGACTGTAAAAGACGGCGTGCGCAGCTCTGCTTCGCGTGAGTATTTAGACCCTGTTAAATCGCGTAGTAATTTAACAATTATTACAGGTGCACTAGCACAGCGCGTGATTTTAGATGGTAAAAAAGCCACAGGCATTGAATACAAAGTAAATGGCGACGTTAAAACAGCACATGCTGCAAAAGACGTAATATTAAGTGCAGGCCCAATCGGCTCTCCACATATTTTACAACTCTCTGGTATTGGTGATACTCAATCGCTTGAAAAAGCAGGCGTTGAAGTACAGCATCATCTACCAGGTGTAGGTCAAAACTTACAAGATCATCTTGAGTTTTACTTTCAATACAAGTGTAAGCAACCTATCACGCTTAACGGCAAACTAGGCATTGTTTCAAAAGGGTTGATTGGTGCGCGCTGGTTATTAACGCGTTCGGGTTTAGGTGCAACGAATCATTTTGAATCGTGTGCGTTTATTCGCTCAAAACCAGGTGTTGAATGGCCAGATATTCAATATCACTTTTTACCAGCGGCTATGCGTTACGATGGTAGAAGTGCATTTGCAGGTCATGGTTTTCAGGTACATGTGGGGCATAACAAACCAAAAAGTCGCGGTAGTGTCACTATTGCTTCTGCGAACCCTGAGCAACCACCAACCATTTTATTTAATTACCTTGAACACCAAGACGATATTGAAGGCTTTAGAGCGTGCGTTCGCTTAACACGCGACATAATCGAACAAAGTGCCTTTGATGAATATCGCGATGAAGAAATTCAACCTGGTAAACATATTCAAACAGATGAAGAAATAGATGCCTTTGTACGCCAAGCCGTAGAAAGTGCCTACCACCCTTCTTGCTCATGCAAAATGGGTGAAGATGATATGGCCGTTGTTAATTCAAATACGCAAGTACATGGTATTGAAGGACTACGTGTTGTTGACTCATCTATATTCCCAACAGTTCCTAATGGAAACTTAAATGCACCTACTATTATGGTTGCCGAAAAAGCAGCTGACATAATTTTAGGTAAAGACCCATTACAGAAATCGGATGTGAATGTTGCCATAACAACAAACTGGCAAGAAACACAACGTAGTACGGAGATCTAACTTTAGCCACATGCTTAGGTTTAGTCTCGTCGGGCTAAGCCAATGCGTGCCTTGCAGTGGCACACGATGTAAATAGGTTACGTTGTGTTAATGCGAGAATAAAACAATAAAATACGGAGTGCTTATGAATTATTTTTATTCATTACTGGAGGATAACAATGACTATTTGGCTTAATGCAGGGATCATTTTTACCTTACTTGCCATTATCACTATTTTAATTAAATGGGGTAATGTTCGCGTAGTAGGTGTAACACCAGTTCGAACCTTTACGTTTATAGCAATACTATTTACTTCTGGCCTAGATGTTGGCCTTATCATGTTTCCTTTAACTGAGTTTGCAGGTTATGCAGACATAAAAGCAAGCCCAGAATACGCGTTTGCAAATCCACTGGCTATTGAGTTTGGCTACTGGGGATTTTTGATCTGGGGATTTTACTTTCTTACGTGCTTTTATTTCTGTGTAATAGAACCTAAAGTGAAATTTTTCGAAATTCCTTGGGTTAAATTTATCAATAACGTTGTAATTATTGGTACATGTGCATTTACCGCTTATTTGCTGCTTACAAACCTACCGTGGTATTTACCCGGACTAGGTGATGGAACAAGTATAGTTTCTGAATTTTACTTAATTGTGTTTGCGGCTATCTGTTTTGCTGTGTACTCAAGTACTGATATTAAATATGTACGTATTTTAAGTATTTCTACTACGTGGTTATTTTTAGCTTTAATCGCCTTTATGTGGGCTGGCGCATTTGTGATTGGTGATAGTCAAATGTCAGCATTTACAGATAACTTAGGCTCTATTGGTACTTACTTTGCAAACATTAATGAATTTGTTTTACCGCTTAATGATTACCATGAGTTCTACTTATTCTGGTGGTTTGCGTGGAGCATAATGATTGGTCAATTTACATCACGCTTTGTTGGTGGACTTAAAACATACCAAGTATTAGGTGCAATGTTAATATTTCCATCAATTCCGATTGCGATTTGGTTTAGTGTACTTTATCACTACCATGAAGCGGGCATTCCAACACAAGGCATTAAAAACTTTGCAATGGTATTTGTAGGTATTGTATTTGTAATTAACTCACTCGATTCGTTAGTGCGTTTATATACAGATAACCTAAACTTTACTGTAAAGCGTTTTGGTAAAATGAAATACATGATCGGAAATGTTGTTGCTCTATCACTACTTACACTATTGTTTAAATTAGAATTTTTACAAATTCAGTGGGTAGGCGCATTAGTTATTGGATTGTTCTTTATCTGTGCTGGTTTTATCGGATACAGCAAGTTTAAAACAGTTACAAACATAGACAGCTCACCAAAAGCAAACGAAATTGATTACACAAAAATAGACACAGTACACTAGGGATTAATAATGAATAACAAACTAAAACAACTTGTAGTAGCACTACCATTAGCACTTTTATCAACCACTGCAGCAGCTGATTGGTCAACAACAATCACTGCAGCGTCTGACTACACTTTTAATGGTGTAACACAAACAGATAGCGATCCTGCAATTCAAGGCAGCTTAGACTATGCCTTTGATAGCGGTGTTTACGCCGGTGTATGGGCTTCAAATGTAGATTTTGGTGACGACACTGACTTTGAGCTTGATGCTTATGTAGGTAAATATGTACAACTTGATGAGCAATTTAGTGTTGATTACGGTATTGCTTATTACACTTATCAAGGTAATAACAGCGATGGTAACTACGCTGAGGCTTACACTAAGTTTGGTTATGCAAGTGAGTACGGCCAAACTGAACTTAACTTTTGGTACAGCTGGGACTACTTTGGTTACGATACAGGGCATGTTATTTCGATGATTGCTCACACGTATGAGCTGGCTCCAAACCATGCACTACGTGCCAGCTTTGATATTTCAAACTCACTTGATGGTGATAAGTTTGAGTGGGATGAGAACAAGGGTGATAAATCATACCACCACTACCGCTTAGCATACCAAACAAGCTACGAAGGTTTTGGTATTGAAGTGGCCGCTGAAAACACAAGCTTAGATAATGATGCGTCTGATGAGCGTATTGTACTTGCTATTTCACGCACATTTGATTTTTAATACAATAATTACTGATTGCACAAAGAATGCCACTCTATTTAGAGTGGCATTTTTATGTGTAACTAACTAACAATATCCCAAGTACTTGTACCCGATGCTGAAAGGTTACTGGTGTTATTGCGTAATACTTTATTACCTACATTAACCGATGACTCAGGGCGGCTAACTAAATATCCCTGAACAGAGCTCACACCCATTTGTTTAACGAGTTCAAACTGCCCTATTTCTTCAACGCCTTCTGCAACAATTTTAAGACCTAGCTTTTTCCCAAGATCACTAATTGTATTTAATATATCGTTATATTTTTGGCTTTTATTGGCTTGTGCTATAAACGAGCGATCAATTTTAATAACATCTATTGGTAAATCCGCTAATGTACTTAAAGAACTAAAACCTGTACCAAAGTCATCAATAGCAATAGTGATACCCTCTTCTCTTAGCCTACTTAGCTCTTTAATAATTCTTGGACTGGCTTTAATGAAAGTTGATTCGGTAATTTCCAGCATTAAGGACGTAGCGGGTAAGCCGGTTTTTTTAAGTTTTTTCATTACCCAATCATAAACATCACGATGCTTTAGTTGAATGCCCGAAACATTAACAGATATTTTTACTTTGCGCATACCTGCATTGTACCAAGCAGCCATTTGCCGACACGATTCAAGCATAATCCAATCGCCAAGCTCTAATATTAAATTAGACTCCTCTGCTATTGGTATAAACTCTGAAGGGGGGATCATACCCTCAACTGGGTGGTCCCAGCGTGTAAGCGCTTCGAAGTAATCAATCATACAATCTTCAACATGCACAATTGGCTGAAAAGATAAGTACAAATCTTTACAAGCGACTGCTATGCGTAGCTCTTCGAGTAAATAATGGTAACGGCGCATTTTGTTACCCATTTCTGGCGAGTAAACTTTAAATATTCCCTTACCATCGCTTTTAGCTCTGTACATAGCTACATCGGCTAATTGTAAAAGCGCTTGGGGCGTTGATGCACTTTCTGGATAAGCCGCAATACCAATGCTGGCACTAATTTTTACTATTTTATTGCCTAGCACAAAGTCTTTTTCAAGTTCACTTAGCACGTGCTTTGCAATTTCAATAACTCTATCGCTATCATCAAGTAACTCTATAAAAATAGAAAACTCATCTCCTCCCAATCTCGATAAGTTTTGCTCTAATTGGTTAGCACTATTTATATTACTTAACTTATGGTGGCGCAAAACGTTTGTGAGTCGACTCGCAACCTGAACTAATATTTCATCACCAAAGCTGTGGCCAAACGAGTCATTTACTTGTTTAAAACCATCAAGATCTATAAACAGGAGTGCGCACTTCAGCTCTTCTTGGTTTGCGTGATTAATTTGCCTGTCGATATGCTCAATATAAGCATGGCGGTCAATTAATAACGTCAGTTTGTCTTGGCATATACTTGTTTGTGTTTGCTTTACATAATTATCAACATGTGTATTTAAACTATTTATTGATTGGCTTAAGCTGCTTACACCTAAGGGGTTCTCTGCTGGTTTTACTTGCAAATTAAATGCTGTTAGTAATCTATTAGCTTGACCGTTAAGCTCAGCTATTTGATTCTTATAATGACGTTTTCTACGCTCTCTGCGTAAGTACAGGCCAGAACCAAATATTAAGATACATAAAAGTAAAAAATTAATAGGTGATGTAAGTGTCATTATAATTAACTTACTTGAATCAGCGGCTACAAACTGAGTGTCAGTGGTTTTAATAAGCAATAAATCAGCTGTGGGCTGTTGGATTATATAGTGGCCATTTAATATCGGATTATACCAAGGAGCCATATCAAGAGAGGTATTCGTTATTTCGAAGCTTCGTATATCAATACTGGTGTGAAATAGATTTATACGGTTAATCTGATTCGTTAACCCTATATTTATGCAAAAACAAAATAGAATTATTATTAAGAAAATAAAACCAAGTGGTTTAAATTTATTCATAAAAAAATCCATCTATCTTATCTCTCCCTTCAACCCATTTCCAAAAGCGGAATATATCGCTTGCATTTAGTACTACGCAAGTATTGATATAGTCCTAAGCCATTAGCATAACAAAAAATCGTAACAACAATGGATTACCTAACTATATCTTGCATATAGTATAGGTGGGATAAACAAAAATAAACAAAAATAAACAAAAAGGTTCTAATTGTTTAAAATTTAATACATACCGTCAATAAGCTCTATAATTTTTTCTTCCGCATTTATAAATTTATCCAATCCACCACCCGTACGATAAGATGCTTGTGCTATTTTCTCATTCGTTTCAACATCTTTCACCCATATATTTGCGTATGCCATATAGAGCGCCAAATCCCAACGCCAATTTGCTACATAGTAAGCCACGGCATTACAACCAGTAATATCTGCATCTGGTAACTCAGTCTGGTAGTCTTGATGCTGCAATACATAATTAGCAGGAATAACTCGGGTTTGAACATCATGCTTTGCAAAACCTTTTTTCATTGCATCTAAAACACCTTCTTTAACAGCCTTATGCTCAGCGATACACACTGTTTTGGGCTTATTTGTTTCAAAGCGAGTAATATCTTGCTTGGCCGCACAACCTGCCAAGGTAGCAACCATTATTGCTGTAACCGTTATTTTCAAGGTTTTCATATCTATTCCTTTTTTATTTTTAATATTTAAAGCTGCCATGCATAGCTAACTTTTGTAAAAAATGTACGTTGATCTCGCTCAATATTTTTAAGAGAATCGTCTTGGTAACCTCTATCTGAGTAACCCAAATAAAACAACGTTTGTGCATTAATTTTATATGAGTAAACAAGCTGACTACCGTAGTCTTTATTGATTTGGCTAACTTGATAAAAGTAGGCGTTTTCGTCTCTATCAATGTCTTCAAATTGTAAAATTAATTTAAGAATTGAACGCATACTAAATTTATAATGAAGTCTAAAATCGACTAGGTTAGCAGTAAATACACGATCCCCTTGCGGATTATCTAATTGGCTGTAGTTATGTTTTACATCGAGTTGCCAATGGTCGTTAATGTCCCACACCACTTGGGTTTGAGTGTCAAACGCATCGCCTAGTTGCTCATTTGCATAATCAATGCGGCTAGCGTATTCAATATATAACGAAAGCTTTAAATCTTTAGTGGGTTTAAAACCGGTGTAAATAAAACCAATATTTTGATTATAAAAATTATCGTTATAGTTTTCATAACGGTGCACTAAACCAATTTCAAAAATAGATTGCTTTTGGCCTTTGAAGCTTAAAAAGCCTTCGTATTCTTCTTCAAGTAAGTCGCCGTTTTGCGCCCACGTTTTATCCCAGTCAGCTTCGTATGACCATGAGGTAAGTAAATCAGACTCATCTCTGTACCATGTTTGTCCACCACCAAAGCCTACTTTTTCATAATCTACTTTAGCTTGATAACCTAAATCAGTGCGATAGTCCTGCCCAATATTTTCATACGATGCAAACAATTTGTAATCACGTTTATCGCGCGTAAGTTCCAGGGCATATGCTTCATCTGACTGAGTTTCAGATAGATTATAATTTTGAATTAAAAATTCAGAGTTACGTGTATCAGCAGATGATACTTGATACAAAAGAGTGTCCGATTGATTAAACCAGTAGCTACCGTCCACTGATAATACAGTGTTGTGATAGTCATCACTTTCTCTGTGCGTGCTTGAAATACCAATAGTACCTTGCTGACCTAAGTCATATTGATAACGCCCAGCGGCCGCATTCGTTTTTTCATTTAAGCTTGCAAAGCCAGAGCCCTGATTCGTAGGCAGTAAAATATTACTATTGTCGTCATCAGCGAGCATCAAAGCATAACTATGATCACCCGTTTTACCCGTCAGCTTTGCACCTAAGGTAGGCTCTGCAATTGTACGCGTGTATAAAAGCTCAAATAAGCTGCTTTTAAAGTAAGAAGCACCATCTAAAAAGAAAGGTCGTTTTTCGGCGTAATAAATAGAAAATGTTGTATTTACATCGAGCTCTAAAGAGTCTGTTTCTACTTGCGAAAAATCTGGATTGATCGTCGCATTTAAAACAGCGTCCTTGGTTAAACCCCAACGCAAATCTAAGCCCACTTCGGTATCAATATCGCCGTTATCCCAGTTGCCCGGTAATTCAGATTTATTATCGTTACGAAGTGCGGTCAATGTAGGTGTTAATTGAATATTTTTACTCGATTCAATATCGCTAAAACCCACTAACTTATCAAACTGACAAAGGCTACATTTTATATTTCTATCAAACCCCATATTTGATAGCTGATATAAAACATCACGTTGATAGTTTCTCATGACTGAAAAACCCCACGTTAGCTCTTTTTCATTTTCAGGAAAGCGCAGTGCCTTAAAAGGAATACGCATTTCAACAACGTAACCTTTCTCGTTAATTTGCCCTGCGCTATCCCAAATAGCATTCCATGAGATATCTGAACTCCACCCATCGGTGTCGGTCATTCTTATATCGCCTTGTGCACCAAGGGGATTCACATGAAATTCATAACCACTGCGTTCATCATTAAATGTATCAATAACAAGAATAACTACGTCGTCTTCCCACAGCGTATCGCGGTCACGAAGTGATGCACGAATTTGCTCAGGGTTTGGATCCTCTGCAATAAAGGCAACATATAAGTTTGTGCCATCTTCGTAAATAAAAGCATCAGTTTTTATAGGAGGTGTGCCTTTTTCGTTAGGCTCATCTTGGTAGAGTAGAGGTATACGTGTAGCGTTTTTCCAGTGCGCTTCATCCATAACACCATCAATAGTGATATTTGAATCAATACGAGATAAGGGTACTTGCTGTTTACTAGCCGCTACATCAAGGCTTGAGAGTAATAAAACGAAACTTAAAAATAGGAAGGTAAACTTTTTTATTATAGTTATAAAGTACTGCATAAACATCCATTTAGACTGTAATTACTCATAGGGAGTAACTTAAGCTGGGGATTGTAATTTATCCAGGTACATTTGTTAATACTTTGAAATGAAAAATTAACTATTTAATGATAAAGGAGTAACTAATGTTACCCATCAAGTTTCGAGTAGTTTAAGCTTATTGTCTATGCCATTCCATACATCAGCGTCCTCTGGTGCAGGTTTAACCTCTGTAATGCGCGGCCAGACCAATGCGAGTTCAGCATTTAATTCTGTGAACTCTTTTTGAGATTCTGGTAGCTCATCTTCTTGGTATATTGCATCAGCTGAACATTCAGGGACACATAAACCGCAATCGATACAATCAATCGGGCTAATAGCTAAAAAATTAGGGCCTTCAAAAAATGCATCTGCTGGGCACACTGACACGCAATCGGTGTACTTGCATTTTATACAATTTTCGGTGACTACAAACGCCATACTATTTTAATACCTAAGATTTTAAACAACAGTTGTGGATCATACCCATCCACCCCAAAAATACAATAAATAAGTGCCATATCACCCTATTTTAACGTAAAATACGCGCCTTATGTTTGCACACCCATTGTGCCCTGCATTCCCTTATTGTGAGCGGTAATAATACCCCGCTATGACACCTAAAAGAGATATAAATGATACGTTTAACCGAAATAAAGCTGCCACTTGATCATGACGAAGATGCAATTGGTCAAGCAATTGTAAATAAACTAAAAATCCAACCAGAACAATTGCACAGTTTTAATGTGTTCAAACGTGGTTATGACGCACGTAAAAAATCAGCTATTTTACTTATTTATACACTCGATATAGAAGTTGATAACGAAGCCAAGCTACTCGCAGCATTTGAAAAAGACCAACATGTAAAAGTTGCGCCAGACACAAACTATAAATTTGTAGCTCAAGCCAGCGAAAATATAACAGAGCGCCCTGTCGTTATTGGTTTTGGCCCTTGTGGTTTATTTGCAGGCTTATTACTTGCTCAAATGGGTTTTAATCCCATTATATTAGAGCGCGGTAAAGAAGTACGTGAACGTACAAAAGACACGTTTGGTTTTTGGCGTAAACGCACACTTAACACAGAATCAAACGTACAATTTGGTGAAGGCGGCGCAGGTACGTTTTCAGACGGTAAGTTATACAGCCAAGTAAAAGATCCAAAACATTACGGCCGTAAAGTCATTACTGAATTTGTAGAAGCAGGCGCCCCCGATGAAATTTTATACGTAAGTAAGCCACACATTGGTACGTTTAAACTTGTTACCATGATTGAAAAAATGCGTGCTCGTATAATTGAACTTGGCGGCGAAATTCGCTTTAGCACACGTGTTGACGATATTCATTTAGATGATGGGCAAGTAACTGGCTTAACGCTTTCAAATGGCGAGCAGTTAAATACTCGCCATGTTGTATTAGCTGTAGGTCATAGTGCTCGTGACACGTTTGACATGATCCACAAAAAAGGCATTTATGTTGAAGCAAAACCTTTCTCAGTCGGTTTTAGAATCGAACATAAACAATCAATGATCGATGAATGCCGTTTTGGTACAAATGCCGGTAACCCTATTTTAGGCTCTGCCGATTATAAACTTGTTCACCACTGTGACAATGGTCGTACCGTTTACAGCTTTTGTATGTGCCCAGGCGGTACTGTTGTAGCGGCAACATCTGAAGAGGGCCGCGTTGTTACCAACGGTATGAGCCAATATTCACGAAGTGAGCGCAACGCTAACAGCGCTATTGTGGTAGGTATTTCTCCCGAGCAAGATTTCCCGGGTAATCCTCTTGCAGGTATAGACTTACAGCGCAAACTTGAAGAACAAGCGTATGAGCTTGGTGGTAGCAACTACGATGCACCAGCACAGTTAATTGGAGACTTTTTAAAAGGTAAATCATCAGAAAACTTAGGTGAAGTACAACCTTCTTACACACCCGGTATTAAGTTAACTGACTTGAGTAAAGTACTACCACAATTTGCTATTGATGCTCTTCGCGAAGCGATACCTGCGTTTAATAAACAAATTCGTGGTTTTTCTACTAACGACGGTTTATTAACCGGCGTTGAAACACGTACTTCGTCGCCTATCAGTATTAAGCGTGATAAAACATTCCAAAGTATTAACACTAAAGGGCTTTACCCAGCAGGCGAAGGCGCAGGCTACGCTGGCGGTATTTTATCAGCGGGTATTGATGGCATTAAAGCGGCTGAAGCGGTCGCACTGTCTATGTTAGAAAACGCTTAAACCTCTTTTTTAAGCTGTTTATCGAAAAGCCTCACTTTGTGATAACACCGATCAGTTAAGGTATTTTTGATCGGTTGACCGATCTTTTGGTTGCTTCACAATACCCTTATCATCTTTTGATTATGAGGGTATTTTTATGCTTAGTCATTGGTTACTTGATACAGATATA